>NZ_JBQLZP010000538.1:0-3365 GCF_052168335.1 Roseicyclus sp.
GGAGCTGCGTGTAGGGCAGCATCCAGCCGAGCGTCGTCGCTCCGGGCGCGATGCCTTCGGGCAGGGGCGCGCCGCCTTTCGGCAGGAGAACGACGGGCGCCGCAGGCTCGGCGAGGCGCGCGCGCTCCGCCTCCGTCAGGACTGCGTGCCGCGCGATCAGGTCCAGGGGCGCCATCAGCGCCAGGGGCTTCGTCGGCCGCCGCTTGCGCGTGCGGAGCGTCGCGACGGCCTCCGCGTTCGTCGCGTCGCAGGCGAGGTGGAAGCCGCCGAGGCCCTTCACCGCGACGATCCGCCCCTCGGCGATCCACTGCGCGGCGGTGGCGATGGCGTCGCCGGGCAGGGGCGCGCCCGAGGGCGTCTCGGGCCGGAGGGTCGGGCCGCAGGCCGGGCAGGCGACGGGCTGCGCGTGAAAGCGGCGGTCGGCCGGGTTCCCGTATTCCGCGCGGCAGTCGGGGCACATCTCGAAGGCCGCCATCGAGGTCTCGGCCCGGTCGTAGGGCAGGCGGTGCAGGATCGTGAAGCGCGGCCCGCAATGGGTGCAGTTCGCGAAGGGGTAGCCGAAGCGCCGGTCCCCCCGGTCGCGAATCTCTGCGAGGCAGGCGGGGCAGGTCGCCGCGTCCGGCGTCACCCGCGTGCGCGCGCCGACCCCTTCCGAGGCGGCGATCAGGAAGCCCTCGGGCGGCGTCGCGAAGACGTGGGGCGCGCTCTCGACCGCGTCGACCCGGGCGAGCGGCGGGGCCGCGTCGCTCAGCGCCTCGAGGAAGGCGCGGGTGGCGCCGCGCGCGTGGATCAGGACGCCCTCGGGGTCGTTCAGGACCTGGCCCGCGACGCCATGGGCCTGCGCGAGCTGCCAGACGAAGGGGCGAAAGCCGACGCCCTGCACCTGCCCGCGGACGCGGATGGCGAGATCGCGGGAGAGGGATGCGTCGTCGGGCATGGGGCGGGGTCTCCGGCCGCGAGGCTAACGCGCCGGTGCCCCGTCCGGGAAGGGGTCTCCGCCGCGTGCCGCCGATGCGCCGTCGCGGCAGGGCGGATCGCGGCGCCCGGGCTCTGGCAGGTCGGCCCTCGCGCGAACGCGGAGCGCACCGGGCGCGCACGGCCCCGGTCGCCCGCTGCCGGATCACTCCGCGGCGTCGACCACGATCACGGGCTCCATCCGCGCGAGGATGTCCTCGGCCAGGTGGCACTTCACCTGGTGGCCGGGCGCGAGCGTCTTCATCGGCGGCACCTCCGTCTCGCAGAGATTGCCCGGCACCTCCGATTTCCAGCGGCAGCGCGTCTGGAACGGGCAGCCCGGCGGCGGGTTCATCGCCGAGGGAATGTCGCCCTCGAGCACGATGGTCTGCTTCTTCACCCGCGTGTCGGCGATGGGCACGGCCGAGAGGAGCGCCTCGGTATAGGGGTGGTAGGGCGGGCTGAAGACCTGGTCGGTCGTGCCGATCTCGACGACGTGGCCGAGATACATGACCATCACCCGGTCGCTCAGGTAGCGCACGATCGAGAGGTCGTGGCTGATGAAGAGGAGCGTCGTCTTCTCCGTGCGCTGGATCTCCATCAGGAGGTCCGTGACGGCCGCCTGAACGCTCACGTCGAGGGCCGAGACGGGCTCGTCCGCCACCACGATCCGCGCGCCGCCCGCGAAGGCGCGCGCGATCCCCACGCGCTGCTTCTGCCCGCCCGAGAGCTGGCGGGGCATCCGCTCGGCGAAGGCGCGGGGCAGCTTGACGAGGTCCAGCAGCTCCAGCATCCGCTGGCGCCGCGCCGCGTCGTTCTCGCCCACGCCGAAGACCTCGAGCGCGCGGATGATCTGGCGGCCCACGGTCATCGAGGGGTTGAGCGTGTCGAAGGGGTTCTGGAACACCATCTGGATCGAGGAGACGGTGGAGGTGCCGCGCGTCTCGATCGGCGTGTCGCCGATGGCCTTGTTGTCCAGCAGCACCTGCCCGTCCGTCGCCGTCTCGAGCCCCAGCAGCACCTTGGCGAGCGTGGACTTGCCGCAGCCCGACTCGCCCACGATGGCCAGAGTCTCGCTCTCGCGGGCCTCGAAGCTGAGGGTCTCGTTGGCCTTGACCACCTTGCGGTCGCCGCCGCCGAACATCGCGTTGGCCGCGACCTCGTAGTATTTCCTGAGGTTCTCGACCTTCAGGACCACGTCGCCCTTCTCGGGCGCCTCGGTCTGAGTCGAGGCCTCGACCGGGGCGGTCCAGTCGATCTCCTGGAAGCGCAGGCAGCGCGTCCGGTGGCGGTCGTCGCCCGGCACTTTCAGCATCGGGATGTCCTGCGCGTCGCAGCGGCCCTTCTCGAAGTAGTCGCAGCGCGGCCCGAAGTTGCAGCCGGGCGGGCGTTCGTGGGGCAGGGGGAAGTTGCCCGGGATGGCCTTGAGCGGCCGCGCATTCTTGTCGGCGCCGGGCAACGGGATCGAGCGGAAGAGCGCCTGCGTGTAGGGGTGCTGCATCTGGTCGAAGACGTCGGTGATCGAGCCCGTCTCGACCGCCTCGCCGGAATACATCACGCAGAGCCTGTCGCAGGTCTCGAGGATGAGGCCGAGGTTGTGCGAGATGAACAGCATCGAGGTGCCGTACTTGCGCCCGAGGTCCTTCACGAGGTCGACGACGGCGGCCTCCACCGTCACGTCGAGCGCGGTCGTCGGCTCGTCGAGGATCAGCAGCGAGGGGTTCGCCATCAGCGCCATGGCGATGACGATGCGCTGCTGCTGCCCGCCCGAGAGCTGGTGGGGATAGGCGCGCAGGATGCGCTCGGGGTCGGGCAGGCGCACGTCGGTCACGACCTCGAGGGCGCGCGCGCGGGCCTCCTTCTCGGAGAGGCCCTCGTGGATCATCGGCACTTCCATGAGCTGCTGGCCGATCCGCATGGCCGGGTTCAGCGAGGCCATCGGCTCCTGGTAGATCATGGCGATCTCGCGGCCCCGGATGGTGCGAAGCTCCTCGTCCGTCATCGCGTTCAGGTCGCGGCCCTTGAACCGGATGGACCCGCCGACGATCCGCCCGTTCACGCCGAGATCCTGCATGATGCCGAGGGCGACCGTGGACTTGCCGCAGCCCGACTCGCCCACGAGGCCCATCGCCTCGCCGGGCATGACCTTGGTGGAGAAGTCCATGACGGCGGGGATCTCGCGCAGGCGGGTGAAGAAGGAGATCGAGAGGTTCTCGATCTCGAGGATCGGGCCCTCGTGCTTCTGCGGCAGGACCGTGCTCGGGTCGGGGCTTTCGTCCAGCATCGTCGGTCTCCTCGTGGCGGGCCTCGGGCGGGGCGCGCGTCAGTCGCGCTCCGGGCAGAGTGGGGCGGGGGGTGTGGTCGCCTCGGCCGCCTCGGCGGCGGCCAGGAGGCCGGGATCGAAATGCCTC
>NZ_JBQLZP010000539.1:0-7262 GCF_052168335.1 Roseicyclus sp.
ACATCGCACGCGGCTTCCGCCTGCCGGTCTTCGGCCAGCCCGCCGCGACGCTCGCGCCCGCCCGGCCCGCGAACGCCGAGAGCCCGGCCTGCTACTACCTGCGCCTCGACCTCGTGGACAAGCCCGGCGCGCTCGCCAAGGTGGCGACGGTGCTGGGCGAGAACGGCATCTCCATCGACCGGATGCGGCAGTACGACCACCCGGGCGCGAACGCCCCCGTGCTGATCGTCACCCACCGCACCGCGCGCCCGAACCTCGACGCGGCGCTCGCCGGGCTGCCGGGCACCGGCGTCGTCGCGGCCGCGCCCGTCGCCCTCCGCATCGAGGACGTCTGAGGCGGGGCGCCCGGAAAAGCCGGCTTTTCCGGGCGGAATTGCCGGCAATTCCGCCCCGGGCCGCCATGTTAGCGCAAGCCGTCCCAGCCGCGCGCTTGCCCGCCCGCGGGGCGGCGGCTACACCGATGCCAGCATTTCCGCACCGGAAGGATTTCCCATGACGCATCCCGCCGATTTCAACGACCGCATGCTCTCGCTCGGGCTCGCCCGGGTGTCGGAGGCCGCCGCCATGGCCTCGGCCACGCTGATCGGGCGCGGCGACGAGAAGGCCGCCGACCAGGCCGCCGTGAACGCCATGCGCGACCAGCTCAACAAGCTCGACATCAAGGGCGTGGTCGTCATCGGCGAGGGCGAGCGGGACGAAGCGCCCATGCTCTACATCGGCGAGGAGGTCGGCAACGGCCAGGGCCCCGAGGTCGACATCGCGCTCGACCCGCTCGAGGGCACGACGCTGACCGCCAAGGACATGCCGAACGCGCTGACCGTGATCGCGATGGGGCCGCGCGGCTCGATGCTGCACGCCCCCGACGTCTACATGGAGAAGCTCGCCATCGGCCCGGGCTACCGCCCCGGCGTCGTCACGCTCGACATGTCGCCGGCCGAGCGGGTCTCGGCCCTCGCCGCGGCCCGGGGCTGCTCGACCCGCGACATCACCGTCTGCGTGCTGGAGCGTCCGCGCCACGAGGAGATGATCGCCGAGTTGCGCACCACGGGCTGCGCCATCCGCCTCATCACCGACGGCGACGTGGCGGGCGTCATGCACTGCGCCGAGCCCTCGACGGGCATCGACATGTACATGGGTTCGGGCGGGGCGCCCGAGGGGGTCCTGGCCGCCGCCGCGCTCAAGTGCATGGGCGGGCAGATCTTCGGCAGGCTCCTCTTCCGCAACGACGACGAGAAGGCGCGCGCGAAGAAGGCCGGGATCACCAATCTCAACCGCGTCTACACCCGCGACGACATGGTGACGCGCGACGTGATCTTCGCCGCGACCGGCGTGACCGACGGCTCGATCCTGCCCGGCATCAAGCGCGAGGTCGGTTACCTGACCGCCGAGACGATCCTGATGCGCTCGAAGACGGGCTCGGTCCGGCGCATGACCTACCGCAACCCGCGCTGAGATGGAGACGCGGGCGGCGCTGGTCCTCGTCGACATCCAGGCAGGCTTCGACGCCCCGACCTGGGGCCCACGCAACAACCCCGACGCCGAGGCGCGGGCGGCAGCGCTGCTCGCGCACTGGCGCGGGGCGGGCGCGCCCGTCGTCCATGTCCGCCACGTCTCGACCGAGAAGGGCAGCCCGCTCTCCGGCAAGGGCACCGAATTCAAGTCCGAGGTGGCGCCGCGGGGCCGCGAACCCGTCTTCGAGAAGTCCGTCAACTCCGCCTTCATCGGGACGGGACTCGAGAGCCACCTGCGGGGGCTCGGGGCCCAGCGCCTCGTGATCTGCGGGCTGACGACGCCGCACTGCGTCTCGACCACCGCGCGGATGGCCGCGAACCTCGGTTTCTCCGCCCGGGTCGCGCACGACGCCTGCGCGGCCTTCGCCCGGAACGCCGATACCGGCTGGCGCGCCGACCTGCCCGCGATGGACCCCGAGGAGATCCACGTCGCGGCACTCTCCCATCTCCACGGCGAGTTCGCGGAGGTGATCGGGAGCGCGGCGCTCCTCGACGCGGCACCCTGATCCGGGATTTCGTGTGGATAACGCGAGATGCAGGGGCTGACGCGCGACCCACCCCCTGATATTGTGGCCGGAGCGAGGATGAAGCCATGCCCCGGGACCACAGTGACAGCGCGTTTCTCGGCGTTGAGGCCTCGATCACCGGCCGCCGGTGGGTCGGCCCCGACGTGGAGGCCGAGCGCCTCGCCGCCGCCCTGACCCAGCGCGCGGGCCTCGAGCCCGCCGTCGCCGCGATCCTCGCCCGGCGGGGCGTCGCGCCGGAGGAGGCCGCAGGCTTCCTTTCCCCCTCGCTCCGCGATCTCCTGCCCGATCCGTCGGTCCTGAAGGACATGGACGCGGCCTCCGCACGGCTGGCCGAGGCGCTGAGGCGGCGGCAGCGCATCGCCGTCTTCGCCGACTACGACGTGGATGGCGGCGCCTCGGCCGCGCTCCTCCTGACCTGGCTCCGCCAGATGGGCCATGGCGCCACGCTCTACGTTCCCGACCGGATCGACGAGGGCTACGGACCGAACGCGCCCGCCATGGCCGCGCTCGCCCGCGACCACGACCTCATCGTCTGCGTCGACTGCGGCACGCTCAGCCACGGGCCGATCGCGGCGGCGAAGGGTGCGGACGTCATCGTCCTCGACCACCACCTCGCCGAGGCGGACCTGCCCGACTGCGTTGCGGTGGTGAACCCCAACCGGCAGGACGAGCCGGGCGATCTCGGCCATCTCTGCGCGGCGGGGGTCGTGTTCCTGCTGCTCGTGGACCTCAACCGCAGGCTCCGGGCCGAGGGCGTTGCGGGCCCCGACCTCATGGCGATGCTCGACCTCGTGGCGCTGGCCACCGTGGCCGACGTGGCGCCGCTCCGGGGGGTCAACCGCGCCTTCGTGCGGCAGGGCCTGACGGTGATGGGGCGCAGGAAGCGCAAGGGGCTCGTGGCGCTCGCCGACGTGGCGCATCTCGACCGGGCGCCGACATCCTACCACCTCGGCTTCGTGCTCGGACCCCGCGTCAACGCGGGCGGGCGCATCGGGCAGGCGGACCTCGGCGCGCGGCTGCTCGCCACCGACGACGCGGAGGAGGCGATGGCGCTCGCGCGCAGGCTCGACACGCTGAACGCCGACCGCCGCGAGATCGAGGCCCGCGTCCGCGACGAGGCGCTGGCCCAGGCCGAGGCACGCGGCCTCGACGGACCGCTGGTCTGGGCCGCCGGCGAGGGCTGGCACCCCGGCGTCGTCGGCATCGTGGCGAGCCGCCTCAAGGAACACGCGAACCGCCCCGCCATCGTCATCGGCTTCGACGGCGAGTCCGGCAAGGGCTCGGGCCGCTCGGTCTCGGGGGTGGACCTCGGCGCGTCGATCCAGCGCCTCGCCGCCGAAGGGCTGATCGAGAAGGGCGGCGGGCACCGGATGGCGGCGGGCCTCTCGCTCGGCCGGGCGCAGCTCGAGCCCGCGATGGCGCGCCTGGCGGAACTCCTCGCCCGCCAGGGCGCGGGCACGGGGGGCGCGGGCGACTACCGGCTCGACGGGGTGCTCATGCCCGCCGCGGCGGAGCCCGCCCTCGTCGAGCGGATCGAGGCCGCGGGCCCCTTCGGCGCCTCGGCCCCCGCCCCGCGCTTCGCCTTCCCCGCCATGCGCATCAGGATGACGCGGCCGGTCGGCGAGAGCCACCTGAAGCTCGCCTTCTCCGACGGCGGCCCGGTCAGCCTCGACGCGATCTGCTTCGACGCCGCGCGCCTCGGGCTCGACGCGCTCCAGGCCCACCAGGGCCGGCCGGTCCACCTCGCGGGGCGGGTGGAACTGAACCACTGGAACGGCAGGACGCGCGTGCAGCTCTGCCTCGAGGATGCCGCCTGGGCGGGCTGAGCCCGACCCGCGGAAATCGCGCGGCGCCCGCAAGAATCCCCTTGAACCCGCCGCGGGGTTTTTCTAGACACCCTCCACGCCAAGCGCGGCCCGTTCGTCTATCGGTTAGGACGCCAGGTTTTCAACCTGGAAAGAGGGGTTCGATTCCCCTACGGGCTGCCATTCACTTCCCGGAAACCCTTCAAATCTCGCCGGAAACCGTGTCGCCGTGGCTGCTGCGCACGTTGCCGGGCGTCCGGTCTCGAAGCTGGGCGATGATGCGGCTCCCCGTGGGCCCGCCGCGAAGCCGCCCCGGTGCCGGGTCTCAGGCGGGCAGCCGGCGGGCCTTGTGGGTCTTCGCCCCGGCAATCAGGAGGGCCGCGAGATCGCGGGCGTGGCGGGCGTAGTCGGCATTGCCGCTGGCCTGAGCGGCCACGATGGCGCCGTCGATGAGCAGCGTGACCTGCGCGACGATCGCCTGCGGGTCGCGCGCCCCGGCCATCTCGGCCTGCGCGGCGATCCAGCCGTTCAGATGCGTCTTGTGCGCCGCCAGAAGCCTGCGCAGGCGCGCGTTGTTGATGTCGAATTCGCCGAGCGCGTTGATGAAGGGGCAGCCGAAGAAGTTCGGGTCCCTGAACCACGTCGCGAGAATGTCGAAGACCGCCAGCAGCCGCTCCTCCGGGCCGCCCTCGATCTTGCCCATCTCGGTGAAGAACCAGCTGCGCCAGGCGGCCCCCTCGCGTTCGAGAACGGCCTCGATCAGCTGCTCCTTGTTCCCGAAGTGCTTGTAGAGCGAGGTCTTCGCCGTGCCCGCACGCCGCGCGATGGCATCGACGCCCGTGGCCTGGAACCCATGGTGGCAGAAGAGCCAGGAGGCGGCGGCGAGGACGCGGTCGGAGGTCGTGGTCCGATACCGCGCCGAGCAGACGGTGCCGGCCCCGAGGCAGAGCTCGTCGTCGGCGACGAGGGCTCGCGCGTCGGCCGGAGTGGCCTCGTCCGCTGGTTCCGACCTGATGTTCATCGTCTGCGCTCGATCGCTGCTGCTCGGGGCAGGGTCATACTGCCCGGTATCGTTATTTCAGGTCTTTCCGCTTCGCGCCAGTGCAAAAGCCGTGCGCCCGACATCGGAAAAGATACTGATCGGTATCCGATTCTCGTGTGAGTCCATCGCCAGATTCGGCGCGCGGCACGCGCATTCCGCCCAGAAAAGCGGCAATTTACCTCAAACAAGGCCTCTTCTCGCGCCGCAAATGGCAGAAGCCGCGTGTTTCGCCGTCGCAGCGCAGCGAGCATTAGACAAAACAGATCGGTATCGTGACGCTGACTACAGAACGGTTCCCGCCCGCAGCAGAGGTTGCCGATGACCCACCACGCGCAGTTCACCACCTCCGCCGAGCGTGGAGCCGTCCGTCCGGTGCTCGATTCGACGAAGGCCGCGCCGGGACGCCACGCCAGGTCCGGCGCGCATGTCCGGATCGAGGCCTTGTCCCACCGCTATCGCGGAACGGCGGCGAATTGCCTGGACGGGCTCGACTTCGAGGTTCCCGCCGGTCAGGTCATGGCGCTTGTCGGTCGCTCGGGCTGCGGAAAGTCCACGCTTCTCCACCTGATCGCGGGCCTGATGCAGCCTGCGCAGGGCGGCGTCTACATCGACGGCAACCGCGTGCGCGGCCCGTCGCCGCGCTGGGTCGTCATGTTCCAGGCGCCGTCGCTCTTCCCGTGGATGACGGTGGCCCAGAACGCCGCCCTCGGGCTGCGCTTCGCGCGCCGCACCTCCGAGATCCCCGAGCGCGTTCCCGCCCTGCTCGAGATGGTGGGCCTCGGCGCCCTTGCCGACCGGAACGTCCAGGACCTGTCGGGCGGTCAGCAGCAGCGCGTCGCGCTGGCCCGGTCGCTGGCCACGCAGCCCGACCTCCTCCTGCTCGACGAGCCGTTCTCGGCGCTCGACACCTTCACCCGCCGGACCCTTCAGCAGGACGTGCGGCGCATCGCCGGGGATCTGGGCCTCACGGTCGTCCTCGTCACCCACGACATCACCGAGGCCGCCATCATGGCCGACCGCGCCCTGCTCATGGCGCCCGATCCCGGCCGGATCGTCACCGACACTATGCTCGACCCCGGCCCCGAACGCCATCGCGACAGCCCAGCCTTCGAGGCCGAGCACGCGCGCCTCGCGCATCTGTTCGAGACGACCGCCTGACTTCCCCCCATGCACAGGAGTTGCCACCATGACCGATGACGATCTGCGCCGCGCCGAACTGGACTGGGCCCGCGCCGCCTATGCCGGCGACTATTCCCGCAGGGGCGCGCTCGGCGTGCTGGGCAAGGGCGGCCTCTTCGCGGGCCTGTCGGGCCTGCTGTCGTCGCTCCCCCGGATGTCCTACGCGCAGGAAGACGAGATCGTGCGCATCGGCTACCTGCCGATCACCGACGCGACCGCGCTGCTGGTCGCGCATGCCAACGGCTACTTTGCCGACGAAGGGCTCGAGGCCGAGGACCCGACCCTGATCCGGGGCTGGGCGCCGCTGATCGAGAGCTTCGTCGCCAACCGCTTCAACCTCGTGCATTTCCTGAACCCGATCCCGATCTGGATGCGCTACAACAACAACTTCCCCGTGAAGGTGCTGGCCTGGGCGCACACCAACGGGTCGGGCGTGGTCGTCGGCGAACACACCGACATCACCGATTTCGCGGGGCTGGGCGGCAAGCAGGTCGCGGTGCCGTTCTGGTACTCGATGCACAACATCGTGCTGCAATACGCGCTGCGCCAGTCGGGGATCACGCCGGTGATCCGGGACCAGTCCGCGCCGCTGGCGCCGAACGAGTGCAACCTGATGGTCATGCCGCCGCCGGAGATGCCGCCCGCGCTCGCGGCCCGCTCGATCGACGCCTACATCGTGGCCGAGCCCTTCAACGCGCTCGGCGAGGTGATGGCCGGCGCGCGGATGCTGCGCTTCACCGGCGACATCTGGAAGAACCACCCCTGCTGCGTCGTCGCCACCCACGAAGAGGCGATCACCGCGCGGCCGGAATGGGTGCAGGCCGTGACCAACGCCGTCGTGCGCGGCGCGATCTACGCCTCGCAGAACAAGACCGAGGTGGCCCGCATGATCAGCCGCGACGGCCGCGGCTACCTGCCCGCACCGGCCGAGGTCGTGGAACGCGCGATGACCCACTACGACGGCGCGGAATACGCCGCGAGCGGCGCGCTGACCCATGCCGACTGGGGCAACGGGCGGATCGACTTCCAGCCCTGGCCCTACCCCAGCGCCGACGCGCTGACCGTCACCTACCTGCGCGAGACGGTGGTGTCGGGCGACGCGGCCTTCCTCGCCGATCTCGACCCGGCCTTCGTCTCCGAGGATCTGGTCGACCGACGTTTCGTGCGGAACGCGGTCGAGAGCTTCCCCGAATGGCTC
>NZ_JBQLZP010000540.1:0-3138 GCF_052168335.1 Roseicyclus sp.
CCTTCAGCCCGCCGACGAGTCTCGAATAGGCGTTGTGCGCGGCCATGACGGACCCGTCAGTGGGCGAAGACGTCGATTTCCGGCCAGCCCCGGATATCGAGCCGCGCCCGCGTCGGCAGGAAGTCGAAACAGGCCTGGGCAAGCTCCGTCCGCCCCTCGCGCGCGAGCATGGCGTCGAGCTTCTCGCGCAGACGGTGGAGATGGAGGACATCCGAAGCGGCGTAGGCGACCTGCGCCTCGGTCAGCTTTTCCGCACCCCAGTCCGAGCTCTGCTGCTGCTTGGAGATATCGATGTCCAGAAGCTCCTGCAGGAGGTATTTCAGCCCGTGCCGGTCGGTGTAGGTCCGCACCAGCTTGGAGGCGATCTTGGTGCAGTAGACCGGGGCGGCGAGCGCGCCGAACGTGTGGTCGAGCACCGCGATGTCGAAGCGCCCGAAGTGGAAGAGCTTGAGCACCGAGGGATCGGCCAGCATCCGGGCGAGGTTCGGCGCCTCGGTCTGGCCGGGCTCCACCTGCACGAGGTGGGCGTTCCCGTCACCGGCCGACAGCTGCACGACGCAGAGCCGGTCGCGGTGCGGGTTCAGCCCCATCGTCTCGCAGTCGATGGCGACGACCGGCCCGAGGTCGAGGCCGTCCGGAAGATCCCTGAAATGAAGGTGATTTGTCACGAACGACCCCTTTCCGATCCCTGTTCCGACCCCCGGTCGGGAGGGATGGTGCCCAGGAGAGGACTCGAACCTCCACGGCCGTTAAGCCACTGGTACCTGAAACCAGCGCGTCTACCAATTCCGCCACCTGGGCCGGTGTCGTGAATGCGGCTGATATCCCGCGCCCCGGGGCGTGTCAACAAGCTCCGGACGGGTTTCGGCGGGGTCTTGCGGGCTCAGTAATCGCGCTCGAAGAACACGCCGAGCGAGCTGCCGCCATCGGAGGAGAAACTGCCCCGCGCCGTGACGCTCGGGGTCAGGTCGATGTTGAGGGAAACCTCGCTCTCGCCCTCCGCGCCGATGGTCACGTCGGTGTAGATGTTCTCCGAGATGTAGCGGCCCGCGCGCACGGCGGCGTTGCCCTCGGCGTCGGTCTGGAGGTCGAGGTCGTCGAGGCCCAGCCCCTCGCGCAGGTTCGACAGGAGCCCGCCGTCCGACCGCCCGCCGGCCAGCGAACTCGCTGCATCGGCGAGCTGGATGAGCTGCACCGGGGACAGCGCCGAGACCGAGCGCCCGAAGAGGAGCTGTGCGAGGATCTCGTCCTCCGGCAGGAACGGGTCGGAGCTGAGCGAGATGTCCGGCGAGGAGGCCGGGCCCTCCACCGTGATGACGATGCGGTAGCCGTTGGCGCGGCTCTCGGCGCGCAGGATGAGATAGGGGTCGAAGTCGCCCTGGAGCGTCGCCGCCCCCTCCACGATGTCGAGCCGCGTGCCGAGGATCGAGATGCGGCCGCGGATCAGCTCGAACCGCCCCGCCGGGATCACGTTGGCGGTGGTGCCGCCGATGCGGATCGCGCCGCCGAATTCCGCGTCGATGCCGCGCCCGCGCAGGAAGATGCGACCCGGCGCCACGATCTCGATGTCGAGCCCGACCGCGCCCGAGCCGCCGCCGTTGCCGCCCCCGCCGTTGCCGGTGTCGAGGAAGCCCGCGGCGGCGAGCGTCCGGCGCTCGGGCGCGGTCATGTTCAGGTGGGCGATGTCCGGCACGGGCGCCGCGACGCCGAGGCCGGTCTCGGGCACGCGCAGCTCGGTCTCGCCGAGCGTGATCCGGCCCGCGACCAGCGGCGCCCGCGCGAGCTGGCCGCGCACCCTGAGGTCGCCCTGCGCGATGCGCAGCTCGTAGAGCGTGGGATCGACGAGGCGCACGTTGTCGAGCGTGAGACCGATCTCGCCCGGAACCCCGCCCGCGCCGAGGTCGAGCGATCCCGAGACGCCGACGCGCCCGCCGGTGGAGACGGTGCCGCCCCCGTCGAGCGCGAGACGCCCGCCCTGGAGGCGTCCGGTCAGCCCGATATCCTCGAGCGCGACCTGGAAGGTGGGCGCGGCGAGCCGCGCGCCCGTCGTCGTCAGCGTTCCCGACAGCGCGCCGAGCCCCGGCTGCCCCCGGAGGGCGAGGTCGAAGCGGAGCGTGCCCGCAACGGAACGCGGCGCGATGAACTGGTTGGCGATGGCGAGCGGCGCCTCGCCCTCTGCCGTCACGTCGACGCGTCCGCCGTCGAGGCCGACCGTGCCCGCGACATCCGCGCGCAGGCCCGCCGGTCCGCGCAGGTCCGCATCGACAAGCCAGCCCGGCTCGCCATTCCGGCCGACCTCGAGCGCTACCGTCGCCGGCCCGCGCACCGTATCGGTGAAGAGGCCGAGGTCGGCGAGGCGCGCGTCGGCGGTGAAGCTGCCACCGGCGTCGGCGATCCGCCCGGACCCGTTCAGCCGGATCTGGCTGCCGTCGAGCGACAGCTCGGCGACCGTGATGCCGGTCTCGTCACGCGCCGCGTCGAGGCGCAGGCGCGTCTGCCCGGCAAGAAGCTGCGGCGGAAGCGAAGGGGCACGGAGGTCGCGCGCGACGCCGTCGAGCGTGACGTCGAAGTGTCCGGCCTCGGCCTCGGCCGTGCCCTCGAATCGGGCGTCGAGCGACCCCGAAAGCTCCTGCCCCGCGAGCTCGGAGAGGCGCCCGAGGTCGGCGATTTCGGCTTCGAAGGCGAAGGTGGCGGGCGCCGCGCCGTCGACCGACCCGATGGAGGCCGTGCCGGAGGCGGAGATGTCGGCGGAGGCGAAGGTCAGCTCGTCGATCCGCGTGCCCGTCTCGTCGCGCTCCGCCGACAGACGCAGCCGGGTCTCGCCCGGCAGGACGGAGGGCGGCAGCGCGTCGCCCGCCGCGAGGTCCTGCGCGATGCCCTCGAGAACGATGTCGAACGCGCCGGACAGAGCCTGCGCGGTGCCTTCGAGATCGGCCCGCAGCGAACCGGAAAGGTCCTGACCCGCCAGACCGGAGAAGCGCGAGAGGTCGCCCGCCACCGCCGCGAGGTCGAAGCCGACGGGAAGCTGGTCCTGGCCGATGCCGACGCGGACGGAGCCCTCCGCCGTCAGGTTTCCCGCGACGAGGAGCAGATCGCGGAGGCGGAGCGGATCGCCCTCCTCCCAGCCGGCGCTCGTCG
>NZ_JBQLZP010000541.1:0-4047 GCF_052168335.1 Roseicyclus sp.
ATCTCGAAGAACTGGCGCGGCGCGAAGGCCAGCGACGGCGTCTCGAGCATCGCGCCGATCTCGAGCGTCTCCGGCAGGACATGGCCGAGCGCCGCCTCGCGCTCGATCTCGCGCAGCAGGTGGTCGCGCGCCTGCGTGTATTCCTCGAGCTGCGCGATGAAGGGGAACATCACCGACAGCGGCCGCCCGTTCGCCGCCCGGATCAGCGCCTGGAGCTGCATCCGCATCACGCCGGGCTTGTCGAGGCCGACGCGGATCGCGCGCCAGCCGAGGGCGGGGTTCGGCTCCTCGGTGGCCTTCATGTAGGGCAGGACCTTGTCCGACCCGATGTCGAGCGTGCGGAAGACGACGCGCTTGCCCTTGGCCGCGTCCATCACGCGGGAATAGAGCGCGGCGAGCTCGCCCCGGCGCGGCACCTTGTTGCGCGTGAGGAACTGGAGCTCGGTCCGGAAGAGGCCCACCCCCTCGGCCCCCGATGAGGGCAGCGAGGGCAGGTCCGCCATCAGCCCCGCGTTCATCTGGAGCGACACGACCGTGCCGCAGAGCGCCTCCGCCGGCTTGTGGCGGATCGAGGCGTAGCGCTCCTGCGCCTCGGCCTGCATGGCGAGCTTGTCGCGGAAGGCCGAGGCGACCGTGTCCTCGGGGCGGAGGTGGACCACGCCCTCGTCGCCGTCCACGAGGATGAAATCGCCGTTCAGCGCCTCGGTGGTGATGCGCCTGGCGTGGATGACGAGCGGGATGGCCAGCGCCCGCGCGACGATGGCCGCGTGGCTGCCGACCGACCCCTCCTCGAGCACCACGCCCCTGAGCCTGCGCCCGTAGTCCAGCAATTCCGCCGGCCCGATGTTGCGCGCAACGAGGATCGGGTCGTCGGGCAGTTCGGCGCCGGTGTCCTTGCCCTGCCCGGTCAGCAGGCGCAGCAGCCTGTTCGACAGGTCGTCGAGGTCGTGCAGCCGGTCGCGGAGATAGGCGTCGGGCACCGTCTCCATCCGGGCGCGCGCGGTCGACTGCTCCTTCTCGACCGCCGCCTCGGCGGAGAGACCGCGGCTGATGTCCTCCTCCATCCGGCGCATCCAGCCGCGCGAGCGGGCGAACATGCGGTAGGCCTCCAGCACCTCGCGCTGCTCGGCGTCGCCGGGCATCACGCGGGTCAGCATCTCGTCCACGTCGATGCGCAGCCGCTCGACCGCCTCGCGCAGGCGCTCGAGCTCGACCGCCGGATCTTCTGCCACCGGCTTCGTGACGACGACGCGCGGCTCGTGAAGCCAGACATGCCCCATGGCCGCGCCTTCCTGCGCGCAGCCGCCCCGGATCATCACCTGCGCCTTGTGCCGCTCCTTCAGTGCGGCGCCCTCGCCGGTGAAGGCGCCGAGCTCGGTCATCTCGGCCAGCACCATGGCCACGACCTCGAGCGCGTAGATCTCGTCGTCGGAGAATTCGCGCGCCTCCTTCGACTGCACCACGAGCACGCCCAGCCGCTCGCCCAGCCGCTGGATCGGCACGCCGAGGAACGAGGAATAGCGCTCCTCCCCCGTCTCGGGCATGTAGCGGAATCCGCGCTCGGCGGGCGCATTCGCGGTGTTCACCGGCCGGGCGAAGCGCGCGACCCGGCCCACCAGACCCTCGCCGATCCGCATCCGCGTGACGTGGACCGCCTCGGGGGCGAGGCCCTGCGTGGCGCAGAGCTCCAGCGTGTCGGGATCGCGCAGCAGGTAGATCGAGCAGACCTCGCTCCCCATCGAATCGGCGATCAGGTGCGTGATGCGGTCCAGCCGCTCCTGTCCCTCGACAGGCTCGGCCATGACGGCCTGCAAGCGCGACAGAAGCTTGCGGCTCTCGCTTTCGCTTTGCTGGACCATCGTCCCCGATCCTCCGGCGCGCGGTTCTCGCGCGGCCGCCCGGGGGACAGCCATAGCGCGAGGTTGCGGCGCGGCGCAACGATCTCCGCTTGGTCAGGGACTTGCCATCAGCGCGGCGCGCGCGAGGCGGCGGATTTCCGTCAGGTAATCGCCCTGCGACCAGCCACATGTCCGCGTCAGGTGCTCCCAGAGAGGCACCGAGAGAATCCCGGCCAGCAGGTCGGTCGCCCGCCTCTCGTCGAGGCCGGGGCGGAGCGCGCCGTCGCGCGCCAGCGCCGACACCGCCGCCGCGCAGCCGTGGCGCACCGCCGCCATCCGGTCCTCCCAGGCCGCCCGCGCCTCGGCGTCGGTGGCCTGCATCGCCATCAGCGCGCGCCCCACCGGGTAGATCACCGGCACATGTCCGCCCCAGGCCCGCACGAAGGCGTCGAGCCGCGCCTCGCCCGTCGCCGCCGCCCGGCTCTCGGCGAGGCTCGCGTCGATGTCGGCCCGCGCGTCCAGCCGCTTCGTCGCCGCGACCAGCAGGTCCGCCCGGTTCGGATAATGCAGGTAGAGCGCCTGCCGCGAGATCCCCGCGGCCTTCGCCACGTCGGCCATCCGCGTGCGCTCGGGCGCGCCCGCGGCGAGCAGGTCGAGCGTGGCGTCGAGGATGCGGGCGCGGGTGTCGTCGCTTTTTCTTGACATGGTGTAAAGTGACGCTTATTTGACGCCGTGTCAACTTGACATCGTGTCAAGAAATCGCAGGAAAGGACTTCCCATGAACGTCATCGTCTTCGGCGCCACCGGCTCGGTCGGACGCCTCGCCGTGGCCGAGCTTCTCGCCGCCGGCAACACCGTCACCGCCTTCGCCCGCCACCCCGAGCGGCTCGGCCAGGACCACCCGGAGCTGCGCCTGCACGCCGGCGACGCGCTCGTGCCCGCCGATGTCGCCGCCGCCATGCCGGGCCAGGACGCCGTCCTCGTCGTCCTCGGCGCGGGCGCATCGCGCCGCTCCCGCATCCGCTCGGAGGGCACGCTGAACGTGATCCGCGCCATGCAGGCGCACGGCCCCCGCCGCCTCGTCGTGCAGTCGACGCTCGGCGCGCGCGACAGCCGCAACATGCTGAACTTCTGGTGGAAGCGGGTGATGTTCGGCCTCCTCCTCGCGCCGGTCTACCGCGACCACGAGCTGCAGGAGCGGCTGGTGGAGGCCTCGGGCCTCGACTGGACCATCGTGCGCCCCTCGGCCTTCACCGACGCGCCGACGCGCCGCCCGGCCCTCGAGGATCCGGCGCCGGGCCCGCGCGGCCTCGACCTCAAGGTGGCCCGCAGCGATCTCGCCCGGCTCCTCGGGCGGCTGGTGGCGGGACGCGCCCACCTTCACCGCGCCGTCGCGCTCTCGAGCTGAGGGGAGCGGCGCATGGACATCCTCCTCACCCTCGCGGGGCTCCTCATGGCGCTCGTCGCGGGCGTCTTCCTCGCCTTCTCGGATTTCGTGATGCGGGGCCTCGCGCAGGCGGGCGCCCCGGGCGCGGCGGGCATGGTCGGCCTCAACCGCACGGTCTACCGCTCGGCCTTCATGGGGATGCTGGTCGGGCTGGCGCCGGGCTCGCTGGCGCTGGCCGGTCTCGCGGCCTGGCAACTCGACGGGCTGGCCCGCGGCGCCGCGATCGGGGGCGCGGCGGCCTATCTCCTCGGCGTCATGGCGGTCACGGGCCTCGGCAACGTGCCGCTGAACACCCGCCTCGACGCCGCGATGGGGCAGGGCCGCGCGGCAGGGCTCTGGCCTGCCTACGTGCGGGACTGGACGCGCCTCAACCACCTGCGCACGGTCGCCGCCACCCTCGCGGCCTCCGCGTGGCTTCTCGCGGGGGTGCTGGCCTGAACCGCCCGGCTCAGTCGGCGAACATGTCCGCGAAGACGTGGCGCGCGATGTCCTCGCGGGCGAGGCCGCGGCGGGCGAGCTCGGCATCGGAGAGCGCGGAGAGGCGCTGCATCCGGTCGAGCCGGGCCTGCGCGCCGCGCGCCGCGGCGATGGCGCGCGCGAGGATGGCGAAGGCCTCGCCCACGCGGGCGAAGCGGAAAGGAGCGGTTCTCAGCGTTGCGGTCGTCATGGAAACCTCGGCGGTTGCACGGGCTTCCTCCCTCGGCACGGAACCTAATCCGCGCCGCGCCCCCGCTCCAGACCGCGTTCGGCAAAGCCCCCTTG
>NZ_JBQLZP010000542.1:0-6362 GCF_052168335.1 Roseicyclus sp.
ATCCTCGCCCGCTCGCCCGACCTCGACCGGCTGATGATGATCCAGTTCCTGAACGAGCTCGACCGGGCGCGCGACTGGATGCTGGTGCTCGCCAACCCCAGGGTGCGCGGGCGCGTCGCCGGGTTCGTCCTGGTCATGTGCAACCGCTTCCCGAAGATCGAGGGGATGCTCGGCCAGCATGAGGGGCGGCCGACGCTGCGCCTGCCGATCGGACGCGCCGACCTTGCGGCGCTGCTCGGGACACGGGTGGAATCGATCAGCCGGGCGCTGCATGCGCTGGCCGACGACGGGATTCTCGAGATCCTGCGGCCGGATCTTCTCGTCCTGCGCGACATCGACGCGCTCGCCGCCGAGGCCGGGGAGCCGGATCTCGCCGGCCATGGCCTCCCGGGCGGTCGGGCGGAGGGCGCGGCCTGACCGCTTCGGTCCCGGAAGCCCGCCCATTGCGCCTTGCGCGACCGGCATGATTGCGCCGGGGCGCGCGGTTCACGCCTCTGCCCGCCACTCCGGTCCCGCCCGGTGCGGCAGCGCGGTCAGGACGGGCTCGGCGTCCCTCCGGCGCGGGGGCCTTTCGGGCCCTCGGGGAACGTGATGCGCTTGTTCGCCAGCCGGTTGATGCCCATGCGGTCGAGGATCGGGCGGAGCGCGATGCCGAGCAGGACGCCCACGGCGAGCTGCGCCACGATCTCGACCGGGACGGGAAAGAGACTGCCGAAGACCCGTTCGAGGGCGAAATCGACCGCCCGGTGGCTGAGATAGATCATCAGCGCGTTCCCGGAGAGGATCAGGAGAACGCCGGTCAGGATGCGCGGCAGCGTGACGAAGGGCAGGAAGAGGCAGAGCCCGAGGGCCAGCAGCCACGCCACCTCGCCGTTGTTCGCGTAGACCATCTGCGCGATCCCGAGATGCACGAGCGCCGCCGCGATCGACAGGAATTGGCGGCGGGGCGTGTCCGAGAAGGCGAAGAGCGCGCCGAGCGCGAAGAACGGCAGGAGCGTCGTCGGCGACCGCATCAGGAGGACCGACACGTGCATGGGGTCGCCCGCGCCGAGGGGCGCCGACAGAAGCAGGACCAGCCCCGCGCCGACGAGTTCCGTGATGGCGAAGAACACGAGCGCGCCGCGCCAGGGATCCGCCGCCATCGCGCTGCGCAGCCGCGGGATCGCCAGCAGCACGCCCAGCACCAGGAAGATCTGGAGGTAGGCGTGGAGGAACCATAGCCAGATGACGTGATGATCGTCGTTCCGAACGCCGAGGATCATGTCGTCGAAAAAGAGCGACACGTTCTCGTAGAGCAGCAGGGTGGCGATGTGCGGCGAGTTGCCGACCTGGACATGCATCGCGTAGATCAGCAGCGACGCGGGCACGAGCGGCACGAGCAGCTTGGCCATCAGGGCCCAGATGCGGCCGGTCCGCCCGTCGTTCAGGATCGCGGGCAGGTGCAGGCGCCCGAACGTGTAGCCGGCCAGCGCGAGCAGGACGAGAGAGGCGCCCACGCCGATCTCCCAGCCGGTGTGGTGGGCCACGACGGTCACGATGGCGAGGCTCCGCAACACGATGAACGTGTCGAGCCGTCGCGTCCGCTGGAGCCAGCCGGTCGGTTCCGGCGCGGCATCGGCCTCCACCCCGCAAAGCGCGAGGTCCGCGACGGCCATCCACTCCCAGTTCTCGGGCAGGGCGAAGCCCTGCGCCTCGAGTTCGAGGCGCGCCTCGATGGTGGAGAGGCTGTCGGCGCCGAGGTCGAAGAGCGAGGCGCTCCGGTCCGTCACGGCCCGACCGGTCGCCTTGGCGAGAACGGCCGCGACCGCCTTCTCGGCTTCGGTGGCCGGCCCGGCGCCCTGCGGCGTCGCCGCCTCGGCCTGTTCGATCCGGCCGACGAGCGCGATCAGGGCGTCGCGGTCGACCTTGCCGTTTCGCGTCAGCGGGAAGCTCGCCACGACGAGGATGCGGGCGGGCAGCATGTAGGACGGCAGGCTCCGCGCGAGGGTCGCCTTGACGGCGGCCTCGGTGACGGTCTCGGGTGCGCCGGTGGCGAAGAGCAGGATCCTGTCGCCGGACAGCGCCGCGAAGGCGCGTTCGACGCCCGGCATGGCCTCGACCGTCGCCTCGATCTCGCCGAGCTCGACGCGGAAGCCGTTGATCTTGACCTGCCCGTCGCGGCGCCCCGCGAAGTAGATGTTCCCGTCGGAAAGCTGGTAGCCGAGGTCGCCGGTGAAGTGCTGGCAGGCGCTGGCGGCGCCGGGGAGGGCGCGCTTTCGGTTGGTCCCCTCGACCGGATCGGCCAGTTCGGCCACGATCTCGCCGACCTCGCCCGTGGACACGGCGTCTCCGTCCTCATCGACGAGACGCGCGCCCGTCCAGGGCAGCGCGCGGCCCATCGGGATGTCGCGCTGGAGCGGGTCCGGGGCTTCGGTGATCTCGTGTATGAGGAAGGCCTGCGGGGTCTCGGTGGTCCCGAAGACATGGAACTGCCGCGCCTGCGGGGTGAGGTCGCGCCAGGTGCGCACGCTGGACGCCGGAAGGCGCTCGCCGCCCCAGAATATCCCGCGCAGGCTCGCGAAGTCGGCGGCATCGGCGCCGCCCGCCGTCACCAGACGCGCGGTCGAGGGGCTGAAGCGGACGACGTTGCAACGGGCGTGCCGGAAGAGGTCGCGCAGCGCCTCGGGGCGCGCCATCTCCTCCGCCGTCGGGACGGCGATCGTGCCGCCGTGGCAGAGCGGCAGGAAGACGTCGCGGAGCGTCGGGTCATGGGCGAGGCCGGCCATCATCATCGTGGTGACGGGGCCGGGCAGGTCCAGCGTCGCGGCCTGCCAGCCGACGAAGCGCAGGAGCGTCGTGTCCGGATGCGTCACCATCTTGGGGCGGCCGGTCGTGCCCGAGGTGAACATGTGGCAGGCGTGCGCGCGGGGCGGGCCGTCCACGATCTCGGCCCGGGCCCCGGCGGCGTGATCGGGCCAGACGACCTGGACGCGGCCGGCCAGTTCGATGGGGAAGGGCGCGCCCGCGCAGAGCATGAACCGCGCTTCGAGCCGCTCGAGCATGTAGCGGATGCGGTCCATCGGGTAGGTGCAGTCGATCAGCGCGAAGGACGCGCCGGAGGCGGAGACGCCGAGCATCGCCTCGACGAGCGCCGGATCGCGTTGGGCCAGCACGGCGACGCGGTCCTCCGCCGTCACGCCCGCGGCCTGGAGCGCGGCGGTGACGGAGCGGACGCGCTCTGCGAGCGCGCCGTAGCTGATCCGTTCGCGCGAGGTGACGATCGCGGTCGCCTCGGGGTCGCGCGCCGCCGTCTCGAAGAAGGGCTGGTGCAGGCGCCAGGCGGGTTCGGGATCGAGGCTCGTCTGCGGCAGGATCACCTCGTGGCCCGCGCGGGCCGCGCGGACGATCTCGCGGCATGTCGCCTCGGGTGCGTCGATGGCCGCGCGCAGGATGCGGTCGAGGAGGTCGAGGAAGAGCTGCACCCGTCCGTCGGTCAGCGTGCCCCGGTCGTAGTAGGCATGGGCCGTCAGGACGTTGCGATCCTCGGCCCAGACGAGGTTCAGGTCGAACTCGGTGCGCCGGTCGAGGAACTCGCGGGGGCCGACCTCGAGATCGCCCGCGCGGATCGGGCTCGCGGGGGGGAACATGTTGATCGAAATGCCCGGCGCCTTGCCCTGCGACAGGACGCCGTCGAGGAGGGGCTCGGTCTCGTGGGCGACGCTCCGGCTCGTGCGCTCGGAGACGTCGCGGGCGAAGGCCGCGAAGTCCCTGTCCGGATCGACGCTGAGGTCGAGGGGAAGGGTGTTAGAGAACGGCCCGACGACGGAATTGGAGGCGCCGAGGGACTTGCGGCCTTCGGACTGGAAGAAGCTCGACACGCCGCGGTCGCCCGTGAAGCCCTGCACGGCGAGGGCATAGGCCGCCGCGAGCACGCCGAATTTCGTGGCGCCGGCGCGCTGCGCGAGCGGCTTCAGCGCGCGCCCGAGTCCCTCGAAATCGCGCGTGGCCATCTGGCCGGCATCCTCGGCGGTGCCCTGCGAGACGCCGTCGCCGACGATGCGGACGGGAGCGGGCAGCGTGTCGACAAGCTCCTGCGCCTCGGGCGTCAGGGGCGCGTCGTCGGCGCGGGCGAAGTCGTAGTAGGAGGCGGCCGGGGCAAGCTCCTCTCCGGCGTAGAGCTTGAGGAGCTCGCGGTTCATCACGCCGCGCGAGAAGCCGTCGGTGATGGCGTGGTGTGCGGCGATGGTGAAGCGCCAGCAGTCGCCGTAATCGGCCGCGACGATGCGCACGAGCGAGCCCGGCTTGCGGGGGTCGACATCCTCGAAGATCAGGGGAAGGGCCTGCCGCCGGAACGCCTCGAGCGACCGGTCCGCCGGTTCGACGAGGTGAAGCCCGAACCGAGGCTCCGGCGAGACGTGCACCGTGACCGCGCGCGCGTCGATCGCGAAACTGGTGCGGAGCGCCTCGTGACGCTCGACCAGCGCCCGCGCGGCGGCGTGCAGGCGGTCCCGGTCGAGCGCACCGCCGACGAGGTGGCCGACGGCGATCATGTACGTCCCTGCGCGGGACAACTCGGCCTTTACGTATCTGGTCTGATTCCGCGTGGCGACCCGGCGCGAGGTCGATCTGTCAATCTGCATGGTATCTTCGAAAACTGCGTGGACGGATGACGCGGGCGAAATCCCGGCTGCACTCCGGCCGACTCGGTGAAATAATTGAAAGTAAGAACGGTAACGGACTCTCACTATTTCTCTGATCCGGCGGACGAGTCAAGCCCGTGGCGGATGCCCGGCCGCCGTTACGGCCGCCGTCCTGAAACCCTGTGCCGAAACCGCATGCCGACGGCTGTGCCGGTTGCCGCCGGAGGCCAGGGCCGCGGCCCGCGCCGCTGCCCTTTGCGCTTGCAAGCCTGCCGCGCCGCACCTAGAAGGGCCCCTGATTTTCAAGCCGACAAGCGTGGTGCGCGGGGCCTGAACCCGCCGCGCCCGAGCCCGTGAGGAGCCCAATGCAGATCACCGAGACCCTGAACGAAGGCCTCAAGCGCGAGTACCAGATCACCATCTCGGGAAGCGATCTGGAATCCCGCGTGACCGGGAAGCTCGAGGAGGCGCGCCCGGACATCCAGATGAAGGGCTTCCGCAAGGGCAAGGTGCCGATGGCGCTTCTGCGCAAGCAGTTCGGCCCCCGCCTCATGGGCGAGGCGATGCAGGAGGCCGTCGACGGCGCGATGCAGGGCCACCTCGACGAGACCGGCGACCGCCCGGCGATGCAGCCCGACATCCGCATGGTCAACGAGGACTGGAAGGAAGGCGACGACATCGTGGTGGCGCTCGCCTACGAGAAGCTGCCCGAGATCCCCGAGGTGGACTACAAGTCGATCTCGCTCGAGCGGATGGCGGTGACGCCCGCCGACGCCGACATCGACGAGGCGCTGTCGAACCTCGCCGCGAACGTCCAGAACTTCGAGACCAAGAAGGGCAAGGCGGCGGACGGCGACCAGGTGGTCATCGACTTCGTCGGCAAGCTCGACGGCGAGCCCTTCGAGGGCGGCGCGGCCGAGGATTACCCGCTGGTGCTCGGCTCGAACAGCTTCATCCCCGGCTTCGAGGACCAGCTCGTCGGCGCCAAGAAGGGCGACGAGAAGGCGCTCGACATCACCTTCCCGGAGAACTACGGCGCCGCGCATCTCGCGGGCAAGGCTGTGGTCTTCGACGTGACCGTCAAGGAAGTGAAGAAGCCCGTCCCGGCCGAGGTCGACGACGAGCTGGCCAAGAAGTACGGCGCCGAGTCGCTCGACGCGCTGAAGGGCCAGATCTCGGAGCGGCTGAAGGCCGAGTATACCGGCGCCGCCCGCGCGGTGATGAAGCGCAAGCTGCTCGACCAGCTCGACGAGAAGGTGACGTTCGACCTGCCCGCCTCGCTGGTCGATGCGGAGGCGAACCAGATCGCCCACCAGCTCTGGCACGAGGAGCACCCGGAAGTCCACGGCCACGACCACGACGCGATCGAGCCGACCGAGGAGCATCGCAAGCTCGCCGCGCGGCGGGTGAAGCTGGGCCTGCTCCTGGCCGAGCTCGGCCAGAAGAACGAGGTCAAGGTCTCGGATGCCGAGATGACCCAGGCGATCATGACCCAGGCGCGCCAGTATCCCGGGCAGGAGCGCGCCTTCTTCGAGTTCATCCAGAAGAACCAGGCCGCGCAGCAGCAGATCCGCGCGCCGCTCTTCGAGGACAAGGTCGTCGACTTCATCTTCGAGATGGCGGAAGTGACGGAGAAGGAGGTCTCGAAGGACGACCTCAAGGCCGCCGTCGACAAGCTCGAAGAAGAATAATCCTGCGCCACAACAGTTTACCGAGGGGGGGCCCCGGCGGGCCGCCCTTTTT
>NZ_JBQLZP010000543.1:0-1479 GCF_052168335.1 Roseicyclus sp.
TCAAGACGCTGAACCAGGTCGGCGCCGAGATCATGGCGGGGAACGGCCACCTGCCCTTCCGGCCCGCAATGCTGATGGCGGGCGAGGACGATGCCGCCAAGGACGCCGTCGCCGGGCTGCTGCGCGAGCTCGGCTTCGACCCGCTCGACGCGGGCGGCATCGCCAAGGCCCGCCTGCTCGAGCCCTTCGCCCTCGTCTGGATCAACCAGGCCCTCGCGCGCGGCAAGGGCCGCGACTGGGCCTTCGCCGCCGTGTCCTGAAGGAAGACCAAGATGACCGAGACCCTCCACGCCTCCTGCCACTGCGGCGCCGTCCGCATCACGCTTCCCGCCGAGGCAGCCGGCGTGCTGGCCTGCCATTGCGGCGACTGCCAGAAGATGCACGGCAACTTCAACGCCTTCCTTGCGGCCCCCGTCTCCGAGATCGCGCTCGAGGGCGCCGAGGCGCTGGTCTGGTACCAGTCGTCGGAGACCTCGCGCCGCGCCTTCTGCGGCACCTGCGGCGCGCGGGTGCTGAAGGAGGTGACGCCCGCGGGGCGCTGGCTGGTCTCGGCAGGCCTGATCGACGGGCCGACGGGCAAGCGGATCGTCCGGAACCTCTGGGAGCCGTCGAAGCCCGATTGGTACGACCTGCCGGCGGCCGGGGCATGAGCGAGCCGGTCACGGTCGTCGTCCGGCGAAAGGTGCGGCCCGGGCGCGAGGTCGAATACGAGGCCTGGCTCGCGCGGCTGACCGAGGGCGCCGCACGAGACTTCGAGGGCTATCTGGGCGCCGAGTTCCACCGGCCCGGGGCCGAGGGTGTCTACCGGAGCGTGTTCCGCTTCGACAGCCTCGCCCGTCTCGAGGCCTTCGAGCGGTCCGGCTTCCGCGCGCGGATGCTGGCGGAGGGCGCGGCCCTCTTCGAAGGCGACGCCGCGTGGGAGCGGATGACGGGCCTCGAGTTCTGGTTCGACCCGCCCCCCGGCACGCGGGTTCCGCAGCCCTCGCCGCACCGGATGGCGCTGGTGCTCACCGGGGTCGTCTTCGCGCTCGTCCTCGCGCTGACCCTCGCGCTCGGGCCCTTCATGGCGGGCTGGCCGCTCGCCCTGCGCCTTCTGATCACCGTCGCGATCCAGGTGGGCCTGATGACCTACGTGGTCATGCCCTGGCTCACGCCCCGGATCGCGCGCTTCGTCTACCCCCGAACACGAACCCTCTGAACCGGAGAGCCCCATGACCGCAGCCATCGACATCCACTCCAGGAAACGCGTCCTCCTGATCGCGGCCAATCCCGGCGTCTCGCCCACGACGGGCTGGCCGGTCGGCTTCTGGTGGGCCGAGCTCACGCATCCCTGGTGGGTCTTCACCGAGGCGGGATACGAGGTCGACATCGTCAGCCCGAAGGGCGGCGACCTCGCGACCGACGGCTATTCGGACCCGGAAGATCCATCCGGCTACTCGGCGCATGACCTCATCTCGCTCGGCTTCAAGACGTCGGAGG
>NZ_JBQLZP010000544.1:0-2345 GCF_052168335.1 Roseicyclus sp.
GGAGGCCGGAGAGGCGCAGCCGGAACCGGAGGCCGCCGAGGCGGCGCCCGAGCCCGCTCCGGCCGAGGTTGCCGAAGCCGCCCCCGAAGCGGCCGAGGCCCCCGAGGCAGCGCCCGAGGCGCCGGCCGAACCAGAGCCCGAGGACGCGGCCGCCCCCGAGCCCGAGGCGCCCGCCGAGCCCGAGCCCGAACCGGCACGCGAGCCCGAGACGCAGGGCGCCGGCGGCGACGGCAAGCCCAAGCGCCGCGGCTGGTGGTCCATCGGCTGAGGCCGCCCGCTACGACGAAGGGTCCGAACGACGAAGGGCCGCAAAGTCGAAGGGCCGAACGACGAAGGGCGCCCCGCGGGGCGCCCTTTCGCTTCGCAGGCCGCGCTGGCCGGATCAGTTCACCTCGGTTCGCACGGCCTCGACGATCTGGAGCATCGCGTCGAGCGGCACGTAGCCGCGCACGAGCTGGTCGCCGAAGACGAAGCTCGGCGTTCCCGTGATCGCCAGCCGCTGCGCGAGGTCGCGGTTGTAGGCGATGGTCTGACCGACGAGCGGGTCGTCCATCGCCTCCATGATCGGCGCGGGATCGAGGCCAAGCTCGTTCGCGGTGGCCATCAGCGAGGCCTCCGTCACGTCGCCCCGCAGCACCATCAGCGCGTCGTTCATCGCACCGTAGGCGTCGTCGCCGTGCGCGATCCGGGTCGCGATGGCGAACTGCGAGGCCAGGACCGACTGCTCGCCGAGGATCGGGAACTCCTTGACCACGTAGCGGATGTTGCCGTCGAGCGCGATCAGGTCCTCGACCTCGGGATGCGCCCGCCGGCAGAAGCCGCAGCGGTAGTCCATGAACTCCACGAGCACCACGTCGCCCTCCGGGTTGCCGCCGACCCAGTCGAAGGCGGAGTTGAAGAGCGCGTCGGCGTTGGCGGCGACGCTCATCGCGTCGCGCTCGCCCTCGGCGGCGGCCTGGCGCTGCTCGAGGACGCCGATCGCCTCCATCAGCACCTCGGGGTTCTCCAGCAGGTAGGCGCGGACCTCGGCACGGAAGGCGTCGCGCTCGGCCGCGTCCATGTCGATCAGGTCGGCCGCGGCGGGGCCCGCGGCAAGCGCGCCCGCGAGGGCGAGGGGGGCAAGAAGCCTCATCGTGTCATCTCCGTATCCGGCCGGCTCGCCGAAGGGCTAGCACATCCCGCCGCTGAATCCATCCATGCCGCGGCCTTGCGCGGCACGACACCGCGTGTTGACGCGCGCGCCCGCGGCTGGTTTGTCACGCGGGGCAGGATAGGGGGCGCGAGATGCGACATTCAAGCCGGTCCGGGGTCGATCCCTTCATCGTGATGGACGTGATGGAGGCCGCGCGCGCCGCCGAGGAGGCGGGCCGCCACATCGTCCACATGGAGGTCGGCCAGCCGGGCAGCGGCGCGCCGGAGGCCGCGCGGCGCCGTCTCGCGCGGGAGATGGAGAAGGGCCCCTTGGGCTACACCGTCGCGCTGGGGCGGCCCGACCTGCGCGCCGCCATCGCGGCCCTCTACGGCGAGTGGTACGGCCTCGACCTCGATCCGGCGCGCGTCGTGCTGACCTCGGGGGCGTCCGGCGGCTTCCTCCTCGCCTTCACGGCGCTGTTCGACGCGGGCGACAAGGTGGCGTTGGGCGAGCCCTGCTATCCCTCCTATCGCCAGATCCTCACCGCGCTGAGCCTGACGCCCGTGGGCCTCGTGACGGGGCCCGGGACGCGGTTCCAGCCGGTGGCGGAACAGCTCACCGACGACCTCGCGGGCCTCATCGTGGCCAGCCCGGCGAACCCTACCGGCACGATGCTGGGGCGCGAGGACCTGCAATCCCTGTCGGATGCTTGCGGGGAGAAGCTCGTCTCGCTCGTCTCCGACGAGATCTATCACGGCCTGCAATACGAGGGCCGCGCGGTCAGCGCGCTCGAGGTGACGGACGAGGTCTACGTCATCAACTCCTTCTCCAAGTATTTCTCCATGACGGGCTGGCGCCTCGGCTGGATGGTCGTGCCGCCCGACCATGTCCGCATCGTCGAACGGCTGGCGCAGAACATGTTCATCTGTCCCGCGCACGCGAGCCAGGTGGCGGCGCTCGGCGCGCTCAGCCCCGAGGGGCGGGCGGAACTGGATGAACACCGCGCCACATATACAAGGAATCGCGAGATCCTTCTCGCCGGTCTGGCGGAGGCGGGTCTGACCCGCACCGCGCCCGCCGACGGGGCCTTCTACGTCTATGCCGACGTCTCGCACCTGACGGACGACAGCCGCGCGCTCTGCGACCGCATCCTCGCCGAGGCGGGCGTCGCCGTCACGCCGGGGCTCGACTTCGACAAGACGCGGGGCCACGG
>NZ_JBQLZP010000545.1:0-2789 GCF_052168335.1 Roseicyclus sp.
CTCGTAGAGCGGGCCCTTGTCCGAGGGCGAGGAGGCCGCGATGTGCCGCGCCTCCACCACCCAGATCGAGACGCCCTCGTTGCGCCGCGTGTAGACGTCGCGCGCGTTGCGGATCGCCATCTCCTCGTCGGGCGCGTGGAGCGAGCCGACGTGCCGGTGGCTGATCCCGTGCTGGCCGCGGATGAACACCTCCCAGAGGGGCCATTCCGCCCTTGTCTTGGCATCCCCGCTCATTCCGCCGCCACCTTCCGCGCGGCGCGCTTGGCCGCATGCGCCATCAGCCCGTCGCGCACCCAGCCGCCTTCGTCCCAGGCGTCGCGCCGCGCCTCCATCCGCTCGGCGTTGCAGGGCCCGTCGCCCTGGATCACCGCGAAGAACTCCGACCAGTCGGGCTCGGTGAAGTCGTAGTGGCCCCGCGCCTCGTTCCATTTCAGGTCCGGGTCGGGGATGGTGAGGCCGAGGAACTCCGCCTGCGGAACGGTCTGGTCCACGAACTTCTGACGCAGCTCGTCGTTGGTGTTGATCTTGATCTTCCAGGCCATCGACTGCGCGGAATGCACGCTGTCGGCGTCGGACGGCCCGAACATCATGAGCGACGGATACCAGAAGCGGTTCAGCGCATCCTGCGCCATGCGCTTCTGCGCCTCCGTCCCGCGGGCCATCTTCATCATGATGTCGTAGCCCTGCCGCTGGTGAAAGCTCTCTTCCTTGCAGATGCGGATCATCGCCCGCGAATAGGGCCCGTAGGACGTCCGCTGCAGCGGCACCTGGTTCATGATCGCGGCGCCGTCGACCAGCCAGCCGACCGCGCCCATGTCGGCCCAGGTCAGCGTCGGATAGTTGAAGATCGAGCTGTATTTCATTCGTCCGGATAGCAAATCCTCCGTCAGCTCGTCGCGGGAGACACCCAGCGTCTCGGCCGCGCAGTAGAGGTAGAGGCCGTGCCCCGCCTCGTCCTGCACCTTGGCCAGCAGGATCGCCTTGCGCTCGAGCGTCGGCGCGCGCGTGATCCAGTTGCCCTCGGGCAGCTGGCCCACGATCTCGGAATGCGCGTGCTGGCCGATCTGTCGGATGAGCGTCCGCCTGTAACCCTCCGGCATCCAGTCCTTCGGCTCGATCTTCTCGCCCGCGTCGATGCGGTCCTGGAAGCGGCGCTCCTCCTCGGTCATCTCCGCACGGGGCTTCACGCCCTTTCCGGTCGACTGCACCATCTGTGCATACATGGCTCTCGCCTCCTTCGGGTCAGACGCGTTCGATCAGCATGGCGGTGCCCTGGCCCACGCCCACGCACATGGTGCAGAGCGCGTAGCGCCCGCCGCGCCGGCGCAGCTCGCGGGCCGCCGTCAGCACCAGGCGCGCGCCCGACATGCCGAGCGGATGGCCGAGCGCGATGGCCCCGCCGTTGGGGTTCACATGGGGGGCGTCGTCGGGAACTCCAAGCGCGCGCAGCGTGGCGAGCGCCTGGCTCGCGAAGGCCTCGTTGAGCTCGATCACGTCCATGTCGCCGATGCCGAGCCCGTGGCGCGCGAGGAGTTTCCGCGTCGCCTCGACCGGGCCGATGCCCATGATCCGCGGCGCGACACCGGCGGAGGCCATGCCGACAACCCGCGCGATGGGCCGGAGCCCCTGCGCCTGCGCCGCCTCCGCGCCCGCAAGGAGGAGCGCGGCCGCCCCGTCGTTCACGCCGGAGGCGTTGCCCGCTGTAACACTCTTGTCCAACCCGTTGATGCCGCGCAATTTCGCGAGATCGGCGAGGGTCGTTCCGGGGCGCGGATGTTCGTCCCGGTCGACGATGGTCGTTCCGCGGCCCGCGGGCACCTCCACGGGCACGATCTCCTCGGCGAAGTGGCCCGCCGCCTCGGCGCGCGCGTGGCGTTCCTGGCTGCGGAGCGCGAAGGCGTCCTGGTCCTCGCGCGAGATGCCGAACTCCTCGGCGACGTTGTCGGCGGTCTCGGGCATCGAGTCGGTGCCGTGCGCCTCCCGCATCCTCGGGTTCACGAAGCGCCACCCGATCGTCGTGTCGAAGACAGCCCCCGCGCGGGAAAAGGCGGCCTCGGCCTTGGGCATGACGAATGGCGCGCGCGTCATGCTCTCGACCCCGCCGGCGATGGCGATGCCGTAGTCCCCGGCCATGATGCCGCGCGCGGCGAAGCCCACCGCGTCCATCCCGCTGGCGCAGAGACGGTTCAGCGTGACGCCGGGCACCGTGACCGGCAGACCCGCCAGAAGCGCCGCCATGCGCGCGACGTTGCGGTTGTCCTCGCCCGCCTGGTTGGCGTCGCCGAGGAGCACCTCGTCGACCGACGCTGGATCGAGCGCCGGGTTACGCGCGAGGAGCGCCCGGATCGGCGCGGCGGCGAGGTCGTCGGCGCGCAACGCGGCGAGGGCGCCGCCATAGCGCCCGATCGGAGTGCGCACCCCGTCGCAGATATAGGCTTCGGCCACGCGCTCCTCCCGGCATTCCCGACCGCACGGTCGAATAAAGTCGATTTGGCGAGTCGGTGCAATGCCTGCTTGAAGGGAGGCCGGAGGGCAGCTCCCGATGTGCCGGTTCGCGAGGCGGGAATCATCATGTGCCGAGGGGCCGGAGTCGCGACGGCAAGGCGGCCGCGGACCCATCGCGCCGGAAGCGGCAGACAACCGGAAACCGGCGTTTGGCCCACGAAGTGCCGCCGGGCCGAGGAGGGCCGGACCGAGGCAGCGGCAGCCCGGGCGCGCCGCGCTGCCCTTTGCAGCCTTGGCGGGCATGACGGCGGACGCGTTGCCGCGCAGGTCGGCGCCGTGGCGGT
>NZ_JBQLZP010000546.1:0-3313 GCF_052168335.1 Roseicyclus sp.
GCCCGGCGACGTGCCGGCGACATGGGCGGACGCGACCCTCCTGTCCGGCCTCACCGGATACCGCCCCACCACCCCTGTCCGCGAGGGCGTGGCGCGGTTCGTGGCCTGGTACCGCGACTACCACGGTGTCTGAAACATCGGTCACGGGCCGGTGATACGCCTGAAATCATTACAGAAACGGCTGCACAGCTCACGCGGGCGAGACGGGTCCTGACGCCGCCGTGAGGCCGGTGCGCGGGTGTGGAGGCTTTGTGCGAATACGCACCATTCTCGCGCATTTCTCCTGCTCTCGTGAATTGAAAGAGAGTGCGGGAGGGGACAAGTTCGGGTCATCGCAAGGCAACGACGCCTGAGACAGACACACCGAACCCCGGCCCGAAGCGGCCCACACCAACCGAAAGGAACCACGACATGACCCGCACGATCATCATCGCAGCCCTTCTCGCCGCCGTCGCGGCACCGGCCGTCGCCTCCGACACGACCCGAGCCGCGATCGCCCACTTCAACATGAGCGCCGACACCTCCGCGGACCGCATCCCGGTCGGCCCGAACGGCCCCGTCCTCGGCACGACCGTCTCGACCCGCGGCAACGAGGCGCTCTACGAAGCGGTGCGGAACCACAACGCCTCGGTCGACCGCGCCTCCGACCGGATCGACGTGAACTCGCTGACGCTGTTCTCCGGCCAGCCCGCCCATGCCGCGGACATCTTCGAGCAGCTGCGCCTCGCCGACGACACGAACTGAGCCGGACCTCTCTCCCCGTCCGACCGGCCGACCGGCCCCGCCCCTCCAAGGGCGGGGCCGCTTGGTGTCAGACCAGGCCCGCGCGCAGGCAGTCGTGAAGATGCAGGATGCCGAGCGGCACGCCCCCGCCATCCGTCACGAAGAGCGCGGTGATCTTGTTCTCCGACATCATCGCCAGCGCCTCGGCCGCCAGGAGGTCGGGGCCGATCACGCGGGGGCGCCGCGTCGCGACCTCGCCCGCCCGCCGCTCCATCAGGTGCGCCATGTTGCGCCGGAGGTCGCCGTCCGAGATCACGCCGACGAGGCGGCCATTCTCCGTCACGCCGGCGATGCCGAAGCCTTTCTCGCTCATCACCACCAGCGTCTCCGGCATGGAGCGCGCAACGTCCACCAGCGGCAGCGCCTCGGGCCCGTGCATGAGCTGCGCCACCTTCGACAGCCGCGCGCCCAGCTTGCCGCCCGGATGGAAGGTGCGGAACTGCTCGGGCAGGAAGCCGCGCCGCTCCATCACCGCGACCGCCAGCGCGTCGCCGAGCGCGAGCGTCATCGTCGTCGAGGTCGTCGGCGCCATGCCCAGCGCGCAGGCCTCGGGCGCGGGCGGAAGGGTCAGGCGGTAGTCGGCGGCCTGCATGAGCGTCGAGCCCGGCCGCGCCGAGATCGCCACGAGCGGAATCGAGAAACGCGCCACATGCGCCACGATGTCCCGGAGTTCCGCCGTCTCGCCGGAATTCGAGATCAGGATGGCGAGGTCCCCCGGCATCACCATGCCGAGGTCGCCGTGGCTCGCCTCGGCCGGATGCACGAAGGCCGAGGGCGTGCCCGTCGAGGCGAAGGTCGAGCTGATCTTGCGCGCGATGTGGCCGGACTTGCCGATGCCGGACAGGATCACGCGGCCATGGGTGGCGAGGATCGCCTCCACCGCGCCCTCGAAGTCCTCGGGCAGCCCCGCGGCAAGCGCGAGCACGGCCTCGCCCTCGAGGCGGAGGACGCGCTCCGCCGTCTCTCGGGCGGTGGCGGGTGGGGTTTCGGTCGAGGCCCTCTTCATGGCGGAGCCATAGCCCATGGCTTCGGCCTTGGCGAGGGGGCCGGCGGATGGCACAAGGGCCGCATCCGGCAGAGCAGGCCGCAGGAGACCGCAATGAACCGCAGATTCGGCCGCCCGCCCCTCGCCGGACAGCGCTACGTGCCCCGGCCGGGCGTCTACGCGATCATCGACGCGGGCGACGGCATCCTCGCCACCTTCCAGGAGGAGCCGCGCCCCGAGCTCCAGCTTCCCGGCGGCGGCATCGACCCGGGCGAGAGCCCGCTGGTCGCCCTCGTGCGCGAGGTGATGGAGGAGACAGGCTACGCCATCCACGGGATGCGGCGCCTCGGCATGTTCCACCGCTTCACCTACATGCCCGAGTATGACCTCCACGCGCAGAAGCAGTGCCATGTCTACGCCGCGCGCCTCGGGCGGCGCCTGTCCGACCCGACGGAGCCCGGGCACACGGCGGTGTTCCTGCCCTGGCAAACCGCGGTCGAACGGCTGGCCGTCTCGGGCGACCGGCATTTCGTGGCGCGGTGGATGCGGCTGCGTCAGGTCCCCGCGTAGGTCACGAGCAGCGCCGACACATCGTCGGGAAAGTCGCGGCCTCCCCTGAAATGCTCGACATCCTCCTCGATCGCGTCGAGCAGCGCCGCGCCGTGGGAGGCGGCATTCCGGCCGCACATTTCCAGAAGCCCCTCGTCGTCGAGCGGCCTGCCGTCCGCCCCGGGGCAATCGGTCAGGCCGTCGGAGTAGAGAAGCAGACGGTCGCCCGGTGCGAGCTGGACGGTGAAGCCGTCGAACCGGGCGTCGGGGAAGAGGCCGATGGGCATTCCTCCGGCGCCGATCCGCTCGACGCCGCCGCCCGCCCGCAGCACGAGCGGGTTGGGATGCCCGGCCTGCACCAGCTGCACCGACCCCGATCGCAGGTCGAGGAACCCCAGGCAGATCGTCAGATAGCGCTCGCCCTTCAGCTCGCTCAGGAGCTGTTCGTTCAGGCGGCGGGCGACGATGGCGGGCGGAAGCGGGGCGAAGACGCCGTCCCCATGCGCGACGAGCGCGACGTTCTGGTATGGGGCGCCGTCGCTGAGCATCCCGACCGCGCGGGCGACGACCATGGCGGAGGCCACGCCGTGCCCCGAGACGTCGAGGGAGTAGAACCCGACGGTACTGGAGGAGACCCGGAAGACGCCGACCATGTCGCCGCCCACATGTCCGCTCGCCCGGAGCCAGAGCGACACGTCGGCGCCCGGGAACCTGCGGTGCCGGTCGCGCAGGAGCGAGCGCTGGAGGCGCCGCGCCTCGTCGAGGTCGGCGTCGATCGCGTCGTAGAGCTGGTGAATCTCGGTCAGGGCGGCGCCGAGCGACCGGGTCTTGTCGAGCAGTTCCCGCTGCATGGCGACGATCCGGGCGCCGGCGTTCAGGCGGGCGCGCAGTTCCGGCGCACCGACCGGCTTGGTCAGGAAGTCGTCGGCCCCCGCATCGAGACCTTCCGAGAGATCGCTGGTCTCCGAACGCGACGTGATCCTGCTCACCTCGCGT
>NZ_JBQLZP010000547.1:0-1529 GCF_052168335.1 Roseicyclus sp.
ACCCCGACCGTAGGGCGGGACTTGTCCCGCCATAAGGCGCCCGGCGGGACTTGTCCCGCCGCCCCACCCGCCGACCCAAACGTGCCCCAACCGCAGGGCGGGCCTTGTCCCGCCGTCCCCTCCGCTCACGCGCCGCGCACGGCTACCGCCCTTCCGCCTCGAGCTTCAGCTTCATCTCCATCAGCACCCGCTGCAATTCGAGCACCTCGGCCAGGAGCCGTCGCGCCTCGTTGACCGAGATCACGCCGTCCTCGATCGCGCGGTGATACTCGGCCATCAGGATCGCGAAGCGCTGGCTCAGCACGATGACCTCGCCGTTGACCCCGCCCTCGCGCTCGGCGTTGCGGCGGGGACCGTAGGCGACCTGCCCGCCGTTCAGCTCGGCCAGCGCCACGGTGACGTGCGGGAAGGAGGCGGCGGCCTCGAGCGCGGCCACGGCGTCGATGGGCATGAAGCGGTCGGAATGGCCGTCGTCGTCGGAGAAGTAGCGCCCGAGCGTGGCCTTCGAGCGGCCCGTGAGCTCGCAGGCCGCGGCGAAGCCGACATCCTTAATCAGCCGTTCGGTGTGCCGTTTCAGGTAGGTTCGTGCCGCGTCGGTCATCCCCGTCTCCGCTCCGATCTTGCCCACGCCGCTCCCCTGCGGCAGAACCCGGGCCATGGCCAAGCTCCATTTCCACTACTCCACCATGAACGCGGGGAAATCGACCCTGCTTCTGCAGGCGTCCTACAACTACATCGAGCGGGGCATGCAGACCTACCTGCTGACCGCGCGTTTCGACGACCGCGCGGGCATGGGGAAGATCGGGAGCCGCATCGGCATCGCCGCCGAGGCGGACACCTACAAGCAGTCCGACGACCTCTTCGCGAAGATCGCGGCGCGGCTGGCAGAGGGGCCCTGCGCCTGCGTGCTGGTGGACGAGGCGCAGTGGATGACGCGCGAGCAGGTCTGGCAGCTCGCCCGCGTGGTGGACGACCTCGACGTGCCGGTCATGTGCTACGGCCTGCGGGTCGATTTCCGGGGCGAGCTCTTTCCGGGCTCGGCCGCGCTCCTGGCGCTCGCCGACGAGATGCGCGAGGTGCGCACGATCTGCCATTGCGGAAGGAAGGCCACGATGGTCATCCGCGTGGACGCGGAGGGCCGCGCGCTGACCGAGGGCGCGCAGATCGAGGTGGGCGGCAACGACCGCTACGTGTCGCTCTGCCGCCGCCATTTCCGCGAGGCGACGGGGGACCGGCCGCCCGGCTGACCGGCGGCGGCAGAGGCCGGGGCGGGACATCCCGCCAGCGCGACGCGATCGCAGCCTTTCGCGCCGAAGGACATTGAATTCGACGCCTTCGGCGCCGGGAGCCCAATTCGACGCCTACGGCGCCGACAGCGTTTTTTCCTCGGCGCGTACGGCGCCGACAGGCTTTTTTCCTCGGCGCCTACGGCGCCGACAGAGTTTCTTTCCTCGGCGCCTACGGCGCCGACCGGGGCGAGGGGCGCTGCCCCTCGCGCTCCCCGGCGTATTTGAGGAAAGATGAAGGGG
>NZ_JBQLZP010000548.1:0-5575 GCF_052168335.1 Roseicyclus sp.
TGGGTCCGAGATTGGCGGCGGTGTATGCCGAATGGCCCCGCGAGGAAAGCCGTTTCCCCGCGACGCGGCATCCTTCCGCCTCAGCTCGCGTAGCGCGTGGTGCCGCGCCGCCGCTCGTCCAGCGGTTCGCTCAGCACGATGGCGTTGTGCGCGCGCTGCTCGCAGTTGAGACGCGGGCAGATGCGGCAGTTGATGCCGATGGGCGTGGGATGCGCGGGGCTCGCGCGGAGATCCTCGGCATAGCCGATCTGGCCCACATGCTCGACCGAGCAGCCCATCGCGACGGCAAGGCGCACGTCCTGGGCGTGGCGGGTGACGCTCGGCCGGTCGACGGTGCGGGCGAAGACGAAGAACTTGCTGGCGTCGGGCATCTCGACGAACTGCGGCACGATCCGCCCCGGCACGCGGAACGAGGTGTGGACGTCGAGGCGCGGGCAGGCGCCGCCGTATTCCGCGAGGTGGAAGTCGGTGGCGTTGAAGCGCTTGGTCACGTTGCCCGCCTTGTCGATGCGCAGGAAGAAGAACGGCACCCCCTGCGCGCCCGACCGCTGGAGCGTGGTGGCGCGGTGGCAGGCCTGCTCGAAGCTGACGCCGAAGCGGGTGGCGAGGTGGTCGAAGTCGTATTTCGAGGCCAGCGCCTCGGCCAGATAGGGGCCGTAGGGCATGAGGACCGCGGCGGCGAAGTAGTTGGCGAGCTCCACCCGGCAGCGCGCGAGGCCGTGGGCGTCGGCGATGCCCGACTGGGCCAGAAGCTCCTCGAGGAGGGTCCGGTGCTCCACCAGGCAGGCGACGTGGACGAGCTGGAAGACGCGGTTGGGGTGGTCGAGCGCCTCGGACAGCAGCACCTCGCGCCCCGCCTCGTCGTACTGGCGGAGCGCGTCGGGCATGTCGTCCACCCGCACCAGCCGCACGCGCAGCCCCAGCCGGTCGCGCAGCACCGCCTTGACGCCGGCATAGACGTCGTCGGGCGCGGGCGTCCTGCCGCCCCAGAAGCGTTCGGCGGCGGCCTCGAGCGCCTCGAAATGGTTGTGGTGGCGGCGGAAGAAGTTGTGCACCGCCGCCTCGGGCGAGGCCCGGAGCAGCGTCGCGTCCGCCTCGCCCCCGGCCGCCAGCGTCATGAGCTGGTCCGTCGCCGCGAGCCAGGCGCGGTGGACCTTCAGGAAGGCCGAGACGAGGTCGGGCGCGTGGATCTGGGCCGCGCGGAGCTGCGGCAGGTCGGGGCGGTTGCCGTCGAAGAGGTCGTCCTGCAGCACGGCCCGCAGGTCGGCCAGCGTGGCGGTGTCGTCGTCCTCGGCGATGTCGCGCCAGTCGACGCCGTAGACCTCGAAGAGCTTGAGAAGCACCGGCACCGAGACGCTGCGCTCGTTCTTCTCCAGCAGGTTCACGTAGGAGGTGGAGATCCCCAGCGCCTTGCCCATCTGGCCCTGGGTCTGCCCCTGCTCGAGCCGGAGGCGGCGGAGGCGCGGCCCGATGAAGGTTTTCAGCATACCGTTGTATCCGGATAACTTTACAAGTTCACGGATTCCATAGCATGTAAATTCTCGCATTCACAGCAGGACCCGGTTGCGTTTCGCGATTTGCCCGGGACGTGCGCATGGTCTTTCCAGACGGACGACGCCGTCGCGGCGAGGAGGAGAGCCCCGATGAAGACCGGCCAGACCCACCTGTTCATTCCAGGCCCCACCAATGTCCCCGACGAGGTGCGCCGCGCCATGAATGTCGGGCAGGAGGACATGCGCGCCCCCGATTTCGGCGACCTGACGCTGGGCCTTTTGTCCGACCTCAAGCGGGTCTTCCGCACCGGGACGGGCGAGGTCTTCCTGTTTCCGGGATCGGGCACCGGCGCCTGGGAGGCGGCGATCACCAACACGCTGAACCCCGGCGACAAGGTCCTGATCGCGCGCTTCGGCCAGTTCTCGACGCTCTGGGCGCAGATGGCCGAGCGTCTCGGCCTCGTCGTCGAGGTCGTCGACGTGGCCTGGGGCGCGGGCGTGCCCGTGGCCGAGTTCGAGCGCCGCCTCGGCGCCGACACGAAGGACGAGATCAAGGCGGTCTTCGTCACCCACAACGAGACCGCGACGGGCGTGACCTCGGACATCGCCGCCGTGCGCCGCGCGCTCGACGCCTGCTTCCACGACGCGCTCCTGTTCGTGGACGGGGTCAGTTCGGTCGCCTCGATCGACTTCCGCATGGACGAGTGGGGCGTGGACCTCGCCGTCACGGGCAGCCAGAAGGGCCTGATGTGCCCCGCGGGCCTCGGCATCCTCGGCGTCAGCCGCAAGGCGCTCGAGGCCAGCCGGACCGCCACCATGCGCCGCGCCTATTTCGAGTTCGCCGACATGCGCGCCATGAACGCGGACGGCTATTTCCCCTACACGCCGCCGACGCCGCTCCTGCGGGGGCTCCGGGCGGCGCTCGACCGGATCTTCCGCGAGGGGCTGGACGAGGTCATCGCCCGCCACGCGCGGCTGGCCGAAGGCATCCGGCGCGGCGTCCATGCCTGGGGGCTGGACCTGGTGGCCGAGCACCCGACGCTCTGGTCGAACACCGTCTCGGCCATCCGTACACCGGCGCATGTCGACGCCCGCGACGTGCTGCGCGTCGCTTACGAGGAGATGAACACGAGCTTCGGCTCGGGCCTCGGGCGGCTGTCCGGCAAGGTCTTCCGCATCGGGCATCTCGGCGACTTCAACGAGGGCATGGCGCTGACCGCGCTGTCGGTGGCGGAGATGGCGCTGGTGCGGGCGGGGGCGGAGCTCCAGTTCGGGGCGGGCGTCGCCGCCGCGCAAAGGCACTTCACCGGCACCGCCGCGGCCAATCCCGCGCTGCGCCTCGCCGCCGAGTAACCGCCGAGAACAAGGAACCATTGCCGTGTCCCACACGCTTCACCCGCTCCGGCGGCAGCGGCTCCATCGCTCCGAGCTCGCCGTGCCCGCCTCGAACCCGACCATGATCGACAAGGCCGCCGACAGCGCCGCCGACGTCGTGTTCCTCGACCTCGAGGACGCCGTGGCCCCCCCCGAGAAGGACCAGGCGCGCCGCAACGCCGTGCAGGCGCTGAACGACATCGACTGGGCGGCGAAGGGCAAGACCGTGTCGGTGCGCATCAACGGGCTCGACACGCACTACATGTACCGCGACGTGGTGGACATCATGGAGCAGGCGGGCGACCGGGTGCACACGCTCCTGGTGCCCAAGGTGGGCGTGCCCGCCGACCTCTACATGGTCGAGGCCATGGTCAACCAGATCGAGCAGGGCTGCGGCCTCGAAACGCGCGTGGGGCTCGAGGCGCTGATCGAGACGGCGCTCGGCATGGCGAATGTCGAGGCGATCGCGCAGTTCGCCAATCAGGGTCAGGGCCGGCTGGAGTGCCTGCACTTCGGCGTCGCCGACTACGCCGCCTCCATGCGGGCGCGGACGGTGAACATCGGCGGGCTCAACCCCGACTATCCGGGCGACCAGTGGCACGCCTCGATCACGCGGATGGTCGTCGCCTGCCGCGCCTATGGCCTGCGGGCCGTGGACGGGCCCTTCGGCGACTTCTCGGACCCCGAGGGCTACAAGGCCGCCGCGCGGCGTGCCGCCGCGCTCGGTTGCGAGGGCAAGTGGGCGATCCACCCCAGCCAGATCGCGCTGGCCAACGAGGTCTTCAGCCCGCCGGAAGCGGAGGTGACGAAGGCGCAGCGCATCATCGAGGAGCTGAAGAAGGCGGAAGCGCAAGGCAAGGGCGCGGCGAGCCTCGACGGCAAGATGATCGACGCCGCCTCCGAGAAGATGGCGCGCAACGTGATCGACATGGCCAAGGCCATCGCCGCGAAGGGCGAGAGCGCGTCGGCCTGAAGCGCCGCCGCCTGCGCGGCTGGGACGGGTCCCGCCGCGCCACCGGACCCACCGCGCAGGGCGGGACTTGTCCCGCCGCGCCACCAACACCGCGCAGGGCGGGACTTGTCCCGCCGCGCCACCAACACCGCGTAGGGCGGGACGTGTCCCGCCGCTACGGCCCGAGACAGGCGGGGCCCGGTCCCGCCCACCCGCTCACCCAGGTCGGAGGAGGAGACGACATGGACATCCACGAACACCAGGCCAAGGACATCCTCGCGGGATTCGGCGTGCCGGTCCCGAAGGGCGGGCTCGCCTTCACGCCCGAGCAGGCGGCGTTCCGGGCGCGCGAGCTCGGGCTGCCCTGCGTGGTCAAGGCGCAGATCCATTCCGGCGGGCGCGGCGCGGCGGGCGGCGTGAAGCTCTGCCGGACGGAGGCCGAGGTCCGCGATTGCGCGGCGTCGCTTCTGGGCAGCACGCTCGTGACCAAGCAGACCGGCGCCTCGGGCAAGATCGTCCACCGCCTCTGGGTCGAGGAGGCGACGGACATCGCGCAGGAGATCTACCTCGGCTTCGTCCTCGACCGGAAGTCCGAGCGCATCATGATCGTGGCCTCGGGCCATGGCGGGATGGAGATCGAGGATCTCGCCCACGAGGACCCCGACAGTCTGCTGCGGATGGTGATCGACCCGGCCGCGGGCCTCGTCGACTTCCAGGCGCGGGAACTGGCCTTCCGCCTCGGGCTGAAGGGCAAGCAGATCGCGCAGATGATGACGACGCTCAGGGCCTGCTACCGCGCCTATCGCGACCTCGACGCGATGATGGTCGAGATCAACCCGCTCGCCGTCACCGGGGCGGGCGACCTCGTTGCGCTCGACGCGAAGATGAGCTTCGACACCAACGCGCTGTTCCGCCGCCCGCAGGTGGCCGCGCTGCGCGATCCCGCGCAGGAGGACGCGCGCGAGGCGATGGCGGCCGACAACGGCCTCGCCTATGTGGGGCTCGAGGGCGACATCGGCTGCATCATCAACGGCGCGGGCCTCGCCATGGCGACGATGGACATGATCCACCTCGCCGGCGGCGAGCCCGCCAACTTCCTCGACATCGGCGGCGGCGCAAGCCCCGAGCGCGTCGTGACCGCCTTCCGCACCGTGCTGACCGATCCGAACGTCGGCGTCATCCTCGTGAACATCTTCGCGGGCATCAACCGTTGCGACTGGATCGCGAAGGGCGTCGTGCAGGCCTACCGCGAGGTGGGGCTGACCCTGCCCGTCGTCGTGCGCCTGTCGGGCACGAACGTGGAGGAGGGGCGCGAGATCATCCGCACCTCCGGCCTGCCGCTCATCTCCGCCGACACCCTCGCCGAGGCCGCGGAGGCCGCCGTGCGCGCGCGCCCGCAGCCCGTCGCAGCCGAATAGGGAGCCCGACCCATGGCCATCCTCATCACCGAAGAAACCCGCGTCATCGTGCAGGGCATGTCCGGCCGCATCGGCCGGTTCCACGCCCAGGAAATGATCGAGGCCGGAACCAATGTCGTGGGCGGCGTCACGCCGGGGAAGGGGGGCGAGACGCTCCTCGGGCGGCCGCTCTTCGACACCGTGCGCGAGGCGGTCGAGGCGACGGGGGCCGACGCCTCGCTCCTCTTCGTGCCGCCCGCCTTCGCCGCCGACGCCATGATGGAGGCCGCCGAGGCCGGCATCCGCACCTGCGTCTGCGTCACCGACGGGCTGCCCGCGCAGGACATGATGAAGGTCAA
>NZ_JBQLZP010000549.1:0-3787 GCF_052168335.1 Roseicyclus sp.
GCGCTTCCGCTGGCTCCTCCGGCTCCGCGGGGGCCTCCGCCGCGCCGGCGTGCGAGGCGGCGAGGAGAGCCAGGGCCAGCGCTGTCGCCACCGTCCTCACGCCGCCGCCAGCTCCTTCTGCGCCGCCTCGATCTGGTAGAAGGTCGGCTGCATGTGCGTCGGGATGTTCGCGCGGCCGATCTCGATGCAGATGTTCGGCGGATGCTCGGAGACCATGGCGACGAAGACGTCCCGGATGATCGAGTAGAAGGTGGTTTCCTCGTCCACGATCTGCTTCAGCCGGCCCGAGATCGGGGCCACGAGGCAATAGGCGAGGAAAACGCCGAGGAACGTTCCGACGAGCGCGCCGCCGATCATCTTGCCCAGTACCTCGGGCGGCTCGTCCACCGAGGACATGGTCTTGATGACGCCGAGAACGGCGGCGACGATCCCGATGGCGGGCAGGCCGTCCGCCATGGTCTGGATCGCCTTCGACGCCGCCAGCGCCTCGTGGTGATGCTTCTTCAGCTTGCGGTTCATCACCTCTTCGGTCTGGAACTTGTCGTCGAACTGCATCGCCAGCATGCGGAAGCTGTCGGTGATCAGGTCGATGGCGAAGTGATCGGCCAGGATCTTGGGGTAGCGCTTGAAGATCTCGCTCTCGGCCGGCGCCTCGATATGCGGATCGAGGGCGATCATCCCCTTGCTCTTGAACAGGCGGCTGAGTTCGAAGAGCAGCTTGAGCAGGTCCGTGTAGTCGTCGCGCTTCCACTTCGGCCCCTTCATGACGCGCAGGATGCCGCGGCCGGAGTCCTTGATCACGGGGATCGAGTTGGCGATCACGAAGGCGCCGATGGCGCCGCCTCCGATCATCATTCCCTCGTAGGGCAGGGCGTAGAGGACGATGTCCATCTTGCCGCCCGACAGCATGAAGCCGCCGAAGATGAGACCGAACACCAGAACGATACCGATGATAAGCGTCACGCTCTTGATCTCCGCACATGAAATGGCGTATTTATCTTTGGAGATACAAGAATAAATGATCTAGAACAAGATCAATATGGGCAGGTGGCAGAGGTTTTGCATGGAGATCGGCGATGCGCTTGTCTACATTCCCGACCCGGACGCCCTGCATGCGCTCCATTCCGACTGGCCCGAGGACATGCGGGCGGCCCTGTGCATCCGCTCCGACGGGGATTGCCAGATCGCGGTCTTCCATGCGGAGGAGAGCGGCGATGCCCTGACGGCGGTGTCGCGCCTCGTGCGCCGGAGCGCCGCCTCGCTCGTTGTGGTGCCTGCCCGGGAAGGCTACGCGACGCGGAAGATATCCTTTTCGGAGGACCAGAAACTCTGCGGTATCCTTGCCGAGGCGCCGGGCCTGGGCGAGCTGGCCGCCGACTACGCGATGAACTACCGCTATGCACGGGAGGGCGGTAGCGCACGGGCGGCGCCCGACCGGGAGGCGCGACGGTCCGTCCCTCGGCCGGCACGCCCCGCCACATTGCGCCGGGACATTCCATGGCTTGCTTGCAGGGACGGAAAGCAATTCTTCGCGCGGATCTTTCTCGAGGCCGATGAATACCGGCTGACGATCCACGACGGCGAACCGCCGCTGCGTGTCGGTGAAGCGCTGTCGGCAGAGGTCGTGGAGGATGAGGCCGGCAGCGCCCGCGTGCTGCTCAAAGCGGTTTCATACCCGGGCAGGGGCCTCGCTCCGGGCGATTCCCTCGTGGTCGGCCGGGAGGCGCTTCCCGGCGAAGTCGCGGCGCGCTGGAGCGCGGGCGACGGCCACGCAACCATCAGAGCATTGCAGGATTCCTTTGTTCTTGTGGACTATCCGCTTGCGCGACGGGCGCGGTGAGCGTCCGCGAGATTCCGCCCGGACCGGCCTGCACCTCCTCCCATCCAAATATCTGCAAATAAGAGAGAAAATTTCGACCGCTCGCGCCTGAAGCGACCTGGCCGCAGCGCTGGGCAAGGGGCGGTGACGTACCCGTTCCGTGGCCATTTCATGTCGTAAGCGGCGCATTTTCGCCGCATTCCGCCATCCGGCTTGTTTTTGTTCAAGGATAGGGTATACCTCTCCCGCCAGAGCAAGGATTGGTTGGTGACTATGGTTGATCAGGTAGCAAAGCGGGACATGTTGGTCCAGATCGTGTCGGCCTATGCCGCACGCCCCGATGCCGATGTCGAGGACATCGCCGCACTGGCCGAGAAGCTCTCGAGGGTATTCTTGGCGGAGGGAGACGCGCCCCCCCCGGAACGGGACAGGACGGCGGCCGCTCCCGAATGGTCCGTGGCCGACCAGCCGGCGGTCTCTCCGGACAAGGCCGTCACGAGAGACAAGGTTTACTGCATGTGCTGCGGCAAGGGCTTCAAGATGCTGAAGCGCCATATCGGCGCGGAGCACGGGCTGACCGAGACGCAGTATCGCGCAAAGTTCAAGCTCGCCGACGATTTCCCGCTCGTCGCCCCCGACTATTCGGAGATGAAGGCGCGCTACGCAAAGAAGGCCGGCCTCGGCAAGTACAGCCGTCAGGCGGACTCGGTCGACTGAGAGGGCCTTCGACGTGACGTTCAATGGGGGGGGCGGGCGGTCGGGCCCGCCCTTCGTCGTTTCCGCGGAAACGTTAGTGCGCGGGTAACCCGCAAGGACAATTTCATGGGCGGCGACCTGCGCCCGGAGAAAGGGTTCACCGAATGTCCGAACAATCCGTGATCATCAAGAGGCTCGAGGACGACGGGCACGACGATCATCACGGCGGCGGCTGGAAGGTGGCCTACGCCGACTTCATGACGGCGATGATGGCCTTCTTCCTGCTCCTGTGGATCCTGGCGGCCTCGGACGAGGAGGCGCTTCGCGGACTTGCGGACTATTTCACGCCGAGCCTGTCGGAGGCGGGCGGACGGGGCCAGGGCTTCTTCGCCGGTCAGGTGCTCGCGGAGGACGATGTGTTGTCGGGCACCGACGGGCCCGCGACCCCGGTGCAGTTGCCGAGCTTCGGCCAGGAAAATCCCCTTGCGGTCTTCGACAGCCGCCTCCGCGACGAGATGGAGGAGGCGCCGCCCAATGCCGGCGAGCGCGGCGATCTTGCGGCCGAGGGCGCCGACGTCGCCCCGTCGGCCGCGGGCGACCGGGAGGACGCCACCGCGAACGCAGCGGAGACATCGGGCGAAGGTGATCAGGCCGAGACGTCGGCGACCGTGGCCTCCGCGGAACAGGTGCTGGCCGAGCTCGAGCGCGCGCGGGAGGAGGCGGAACGGCAGGAGCGGCTCGAGGCGGTGCGCGCCCAGATCCTGGAGTCGGTGATGTCCGATCCGGAGCTTGCCGGCCTCCAGCGGCACCTTCGTTTCGAGTTGTTGCCCGAAGGACTGGAGGTTCAGCTCGTGGACAACGAGGGACGATCCATGTTCGACCTCGGCAGTTCGGACCTCATCGGCAGGACGCAGGAGCTGGTGGGCCTCGTGGGCAGGGCGATCGCGCCGATCGACAAGCCGGTCGCCATCGCCGGACACACGGATTCACTGCCCTTCGGTGCGGGCGCTGCCTATACCAACTGGGAATTGTCCACCGACAGGGCGCACGCGACGCGGCGGGAACTGATCGCGCAGGGGGTCGATGCGTCCCGCATCGTCAGGATAACGGGGCTTGCGGACACCGTCCCGTTCTTCCCCGACCGTCCCGACGCGCCCGAGAACCGGCGTATCGCGATCCTTCTCATCTATCCTTCGGCGGCGCTTTCGGTCGGTTCCACCCCAGGATGAGCGCCTGCACAAGATGTAGGCACGAGAACTGTGACCGGAGAAT
>NZ_JBQLZP010000550.1:0-4838 GCF_052168335.1 Roseicyclus sp.
CCTCGTGGTGCCGGGCTGGCCGGGCTCCTGCTCGCAGAAATGGCTGACGCGGATCGAACTTCTCGACCACGTCCACGACGGCACGAAGATGGAGGCGCCCTCCTACCAGGTTCCCGCCTATCCCGTGGCGCCGGGCACCGACGTGCCGCTCGAGGATTTCGAGATCATCAACGCGATGCCGGTCAAGTCGCTCGTCACCCATCCGCAGGACGGCGCCGAGACCGGGACGGAGTTCGAGGTGCGCGGCCATGCCTGGGCGGGCGACCGGACCGTCAGCCGGATGGAGGTCTCCTCCGACTACGGCGAGAGCTGGCAGGAGGCGGAACTCGACGCCCCCGTGAACGACGGAGCCTGGCAGAACTGGCGCACGACCGTCACCGTCCCGCAGCCGGGATACTACGAGATCTGGGCGCGCGCGACCGACAGCGAGGGCGTGATGCAGCCCTTCGCGATCCGCTGGAACCCCAAGGGATACCTCAACAATTCCTTCCACCGGGTCGCCGTGCAGGCGGGCGACGCGTGACGCGGATGCATCGGACGGCCTGTCTTGCGGCGGCCCTCGCGGCCGCCGCCCTGCCCGCGCCCGCGCAGGAGACCGGGAACGGCCCGGACGTGGGCGACGTGGGCGTCCTCCACCCGGTGGAGGGCGCGCGCGTCACCTACGACTACTGCGCCTCATGCCATTCCGAGCGCCTCGTGGCCCAGCAGGGGCAGACGCGCGAGGGCTGGGACGAGCTCCTGGTCTGGATGGTCGAGAAGCAGGGGATGCAGCCGATCCCGGAGGAGGACCGCGAGGCGATCCTCGACTACCTGGCCGAGCACTACAACACCGACCGCCCGCACTTCCCGCGCTGAGGCCTCAGGCGCAAAGTCGTTCCGCAAAGCGAGCGGCCTGCGAGGAACGGCCGGAGTGCCTGGGCCGGAACGTTTCGCTGCGACGGGCGACGGACCTCGCGTTTGCGCGGCGGGCCCGCCCCCTGCATGCGGGCCCGCCGCCCCGCCGCGGGGCGCGCACGCTACAGGCTCTCGAGAAGCCTGCAGTAGGCGTCCTGGCCGCGGCGGAAGGTGTCGAGGCGGAAGAACTCGTCGGGGGCGTGCATGTTCTCGTCGTCGTGGCCGAAGGCGAACATGGTGGCATGCACGCCCAGATGTTCGAGCAGCGTGGTCATCACCGGGATCGAGCCGCCGCCCCGCGTGCGCAAGGGCCGCTTGCCGTAGACCTCCTCGAGCACCTGCGCGGCGATGACGCTGGAGTTGTGGCCGCGCGGCACGAGGAACGGGTCGCCGCGCGCCGCGCCGCGCTCGAAGGCGACGACGACGCCCTCGGGCGTGTGCTCCTCCACATGCGCGCGGAGAAGCTCGACGATCCGCTTTGGCGACTGGTCGGCGACGAGGCGGCAGGTGATCTTGGCGCGCGCCTCGGCGGGCAGCACGGTCTTCGTCCCGGCCCCCTGCCAGCCGCTCGTCAGCCCGTTGACCTCCAGCGTCGGGCGCGCCCAGAGGCGTTCGCGCGTGGAATAGCCGGGCTCGCCGAACTCCGCCGGCGCGCCCGTCTCGGCGAGGTAGGCGGCCGCGTCGTAGGGCACCTCGGCGATGGCGGCGCGGTCGGCCTCGGTCAGCGGGCGCACGTCGTCGTAGAAGCCCGCGACCGTCACCGTCCCGTCCGGCGCCTTCATCGAGGCGAGGATCTGCGCCAGCGCCATGGCCGGGTTGGCGATGCCGCCGCCGTGCAGGCCCGAGTGCTGGTCCGACCGGGCGCCGCGCACCACGATCTCGCACGACGCGAGGCCCCGCAGCGCCTCGACGATCTGCGGCTGGTCGGGCGCCCATTGCGAGCCGTCGGCCGAGAAGATCATGTCCGCCGAGAGCCTTTTAGCATGCGCGGCCACGAAGTCCGGCATGTCGGGCGAGCCGATCTCCTCCTGCCCCTCGAAGAAGAACTTCAGGTTCACGGGCAGCTTGCCCGCCGTCTTCAGCATCGCCTCGACGGCGACGATGGGGATGAACATCCCGCCCTTGTCGTCCGTCGCGCCGCGCCCGTAGAGGCGCCCGTCGCGGATCTCGGGAGCGAAGGGCGGCGAGGACCAGAGGTCGAAGGGCTCGGCAGGCTGCACGTCGAAATGCCCGTAGATCAGCACCGTGGGCCGGTCCGGCCCGGCATGGAGCCAGTCGCCCAGGACGACGGGATGGCCCGCCGTGGGCAGGATCTCGACGTTCTCGGCGCCGGCGGCGGCGATGCGGCGCGCGACCCACTCGGCCGCCCGCTGCACGTCGGGCGCGTTCTCGGGCTTGGCCGAGACCGAGGGGATGGCGACGAACTCCACCAGTTCCGACACGAACCGCGACTGCTCGCGGTCGAGGTAATCCTTCCAGGCCATGTCCTTCTCCTCCCTTCGGCGCGCCCTGTTGCCGTCGCGCGCCCCTTCCCTCAGTCGTTCCTGAGCACGAAATGCCCCGGCGCGACCTCCTCGTAGACCGGATCGGCGCGCACCTCCCCCACCGGGAAGACCGGCGAGGGCAGCGGCTTGAACTCCGCGCTCTCCTTCAGCGTCCGCTTCGTCGGGTCCGCGATGGGAACCCCCGCCAGCAGCGTGCGCGTGTAGGCGTGGCGCGGGTCCTCGAAGATGTCCGCGCGCGAGCCGATCTCGACGATCCGGCCCAGATACATGACGCCGACCCGGTGCGAGACGCGCTCGACCACCGCCATGTCGTGGCTGATGAAGAGATAGCTCAGGCCGAACTCCGCCTGGAGCTCCATCAGGAGGTTCAGCACCTGCGCCTGCACCGAGACATCGAGCGCCGAGACAGCCTCGTCGGCGATGATGAGCTTGGGGTTGACCGAGAGCGCGCGGGCGATGGCGACCCTCTGGCGCTGCCCGCCCGACAGCTCGTGCGGGAAGCGGCGCATGAAGTCGCGCGGCAGGCCCACGCGGTCGAAGAGGAAGGCGATGCGGTCCTCGAGCTCCGATCCGCGCGCGAGATCGAAGTTGAGGAGCGGCTCGGCCACCTGCTTTCTCAGCCGCATGAAGGGGTTGAGCGAGGCGAAGGGGTCCTGGAACACCATCTGCATGTTGCGCCGCGCGCGGCGGAGCCCGCCCGCGTCGAGGCCGAGGATGTCCTGCCCGTCCATCACCACGTCGCCCGAGGTGGGCTCGACCAGCCGCAGGATGGAGCGCGCCGTCGTGGACTTGCCGCAGCCGCTCTCGCCCACGAGGGCGAGCGTCTCGCCGTGGCCGAGATCGAAGCTCACGTTCTCGACCGCGTGGACGTTGGCGACGACGCGGCGGAGGACGCCCCCCTTCACCGGGAAGCGCGTCGTCAGGCCCCTGACCGAGAGCACGGGGTGCGGCGCCGTGCCGGAGCGCTCGGCGGGCCTGGGCGCGGCGGGCTCGGGCGCGCCCGGAATGCGCAGGGGCTCGGGCGCCGCCTTGCCCCGCATCTCGCCCAGCTTCGGGACCGAGGCCAGGAGCGCGCGGGTGTACTCCGCCTGCGGTTCCGCGAAGATGCGCTCGACCGGCCCCTCCTCGACCTTCTCGCCGTGGCGCATGACGACGACGCGGTCGGCGAGCTGCGCCACCACCGCCATGTCGTGCGTGATGAAGAGGACGGCCATCCCCGTCTCGCGCTTCAGCCGCTTGATGAGGCCGAGGATCTCGGCCTGGATCGTCACGTCGAGCGCGGTCGTCGGCTCGTCCGCGATGAGGAGCTGCGGGCGGCAGGCCATGGCCATGGCGATGACGACCCGCTGGCGCATGCCGCCCGACAGCTCGTGCGGATACTGCTTCAGCCGCCGCTCGGGCTCGGGCAGGCGCACCTCGCGCAGGAGCTCGAGCGCGCGGGCGTCGGCCTCGGCCGCCGAAAGGCCCCGGTGGCTGCGAAGCCCGTCGGTCAGTTGCCGCCCGATGGTGAAGACCGGGTTCAGGGCCGTCATCGGCTCCTGGAAGATCATGCCGATCCGATCGCCGCGCAGCTCCGTCATGCGCTCGGCCGGCATCCGCGCGAGGTCGACCGCCTCGCCCTCGCCCGGCCGGAACCAGAGCCTTCCCGACACGATCCGCCCGCCGCCGAACTCGACGAGCCGGAGGAGCGAGAGCGACGTGACGGACTTGCCCGAGCCGCTTTCGCCGACGACGCAGACCGTCTCGCCGGGGTTCACGGTGAAGCTCACGTCCTTCACGCCGACGATGGGACCGCTCTCGCCGTCGAACTCGACGCGGAGGTTCTCGATGGAGACGAGGGGCTGCTGCGGGGTCCGGTCGAGCATGGCTTACCTCACCCTCGGGTCGAGCACGTCGCGCAGCACGTCGCCGAGCAGGTTCAGGCCGAGGATCGTGATGGCGAGCGCGGCGCCCGGCACCAGCGCGGTCCAGGGCGCGATGTCGAGGAACTGCCGCGAGGCCTGGATCATCAGCCCCCAGGAGGCCATGGGCGGCTGGGTGCCGAGGCCGAGGAAGGACAAAGCCGCCTCCGCCAGCACCGCGAAGGCGAGGCTGATCGTGGCCTGCACGATGAGCGCGGGCATGATGTTGGGCAGGATGTGGCGCAGGATCATCTGCCCGTCCCGCGTGCCGGCCGCGCGCGCGGCTTCGACATAGGGCATCTGCACGACCCTCAGCGCCTCGCCCCGCACGATCCGCGCGAGGAAGGGCGTGAAGGCGATGCCGATGGCGATGATCGTGTTCTGCAGGTTCGGGCCCAGCACCGCCGAGATCGTCAGCGCCAGCAGCAGCGCCGGGAAGCTCAGGAGCGCGTCGATGATCCGCATGAGCACGTTGTCGATCCGCCCGCCGTAGTAGCCCGAGACGATGCCCAGCGGCAGGCCCAGCACGATGGACATG
>NZ_JBQLZP010000551.1:0-2681 GCF_052168335.1 Roseicyclus sp.
CGGGCGAGGCCTCGGCCTCCATGGCGATATCCTTCACGGGCAGCTCCCCTTTCGTTGGTTTTCCGCACAGACCCGTGGAGTCTGGCACAGATCGCCGCACCCTACCTTGAGACATGTCAATAAACCGTCACGACGCCCCGGATGCTCCTCGGACGCGCCGGACTTTCGCGCGGCCCCCAAACCTGCCATATTCCCGCGAACGCCACACAAGATAGAGCAGCGCCATGGCAGACGATCTCCTTTCAGGGCACGATGCCCCGCAGGGCTACGACGCCTCCTCGATCGAGGTCCTCGAGGGGCTCGAGCCTGTCCGCAAGCGACCGGGCATGTATATCGGCGGCACCGACGAGCGGGCGCTGCACCACCTCGTGGCCGAGATCCTCGACAACTCGATGGACGAGGCCGTGGCCGGTCACGCCAACCGCATCGAGGTGGAGCTTCACGCCGACCACGCCATCACCATCCGCGACAACGGCCGCGGGATGCCGGTGGACGAGCACCCGAAATTCCCCGGCAAGTCCGCGCTCGAGGTGATCCTCTGCACGCTGCACGCGGGCGGCAAGTTCTCGGGCAAGGCCTACCAGACGAGCGGCGGTCTCCACGGCGTCGGCGCCTCGGTCGTCAACGCGCTGTCCGATCACCTGCGCGTCGAGGTCGCGCGCAACCGCGAGCTCTTCGTGCAGGAGTTCTCGCGCGGCGTCCCGCAGGGTCCGGTGCGCTCGGAGGGCGCCGTCTCGAACCGGCGCGGCACGACCGTCACCTTCCACGCCGACGAGGAGATCTTCGGCCACCACCGCTTCCGGCCCGCGCGCCTGTTCAAGATGGTGCGCTCCAAGGCCTACCTCTTCTCGGGCGTCGAGATCCGCTGGAAATCCGCCGTCGAGGACGGCGAGACGCCGACCGAGGCGACCTTCCACTTTCCCGGCGGCCTCGCCGACTACCTCTCCGAAACGATGGGCAGCTCCGCCACCTACACCGACGCGCCCTTCGCGGGGCGGGTCGAGTTCCAGTCCCGCTTCCAGGTGCCGGGCTCGGTCGAATGGGCGATCACCTGGACGCCGGCGCGCGACGGCTTCATCCAGTCCTACTGCAACACCGTGCCCACCCCCGAGGGCGGCACGCACGAGGCCGGGTTCTGGGCCGCGATCCTGAAGGGCATCCGCGGCTACGGCGAGCTTGCGGGCAACCGCAAGGCGGCCAACATCACGCGCGAGGACATCCTCGGCGGCGGCTGCGCGCTGGTGTCCTGCTTCATCGCCGAGCCCGAGTTCGTCGGCCAGACCAAGGACCGCCTCGCGACCTCCGACGCCGCGCGCTGGGTCGAGGGGGCGGTGCGCGACCACTTCGACAACTGGCTCGCCAACAACACGAAAGCCGCGGGCGCGATCCTCGACTTCCTCGTCCTGCGCGCGGAGGAGCGTCTGCGCCGCCGCGCCGAGAAGGAGACGGCGCGCAAGTCCGCGACCAAGAAGCTGCGCCTGCCCGGCAAGCTCGTGGACTGCTCGCGCTCCGCCCGCGAGGGGACCGAGCTCTTCATCGTCGAGGGCGACAGCGCGGGCGGCTCGGCCAAGATGGCGCGGGACCGCAACACGCAGGCGCTCCTGCCGCTCCGGGGCAAGATCCTGAACGTGCTGGGCGCGGCCTCCTCCAAGCTCGGCCAGAACCAGGAGATCTCCGACCTCTGCCAGGCGCTCGGCGTCGGCATGGGGACGAAGTTCAACATCGAGGACCTCCGCTACGACAAGGTCATCATCATGACCGACGCGGACGTCGACGGCGCGCACATCGCCTCGCTCCTGATGACGTTCTTCTTCACGCAGATGCGGCCGATGATCGACAAGGGGCACCTCTACCTCGCCTGCCCGCCGCTCTTCCGCCTGACGCAAGGCGCGCGCCGCGTCTACTGCCTCGACGAGGCCGAGAAGGAGGCCTGGCTGCGCAAGGGGATCGGCGGCAAGGGCAAGATCGACGTCTCCCGCTTCAAGGGGCTGGGCGAGATGGACGCCAAGGACCTGAAGGAAACCACCATGGACCCCGCCTCGCGCAAGCTGATCCGGGTGTCCGTCGACGAGGACGCGCCGGGCGAGACCGGCGACCTGGTGGAGCGCCTCATGGGCAAGAAGCCGGAACTGCGGTTCCAGTACATCCAGGAGAACGCGAGGTTCGTGGAGGAGTTGGATGTGTGAGCTTTGAGGCCGTTCATTGGACAGAATGGCTGAGCGCGCTCGGCCCGGCAATTATAGCGGCAATAGTCGCATTCATTGCCTATCGGCAATGGCGGCTAGCTCAAGAAACGCTACGCGAAAAGCTATTCGATAGGCGCTTGGCCCTCTTCAAGGATGTGCATCTCATTACATCCGAGCTCCTTCAGATTGGAGACCCGGAGCGGACGGCCGTTTATCGACTTCAAGCAGCGTGGCAAACTTCCAAGTTTCTATTTGGGCCCGAGATATCTGATTACATTCAAAAACTAATCGACTCCGTTATTGAGCTTCAATCACTTGAGGCAGAATATGAAGCCTCTTCCGCAAATGGTGATTTTGAGAGAATCAGGCAAGCGCTTGCTTCAAAGAAGGTTTGGCTCTTCGCGCAACCAAGCCGGATGTTCGAAGTCTTTGCACCGTATCTCCAATTCACGATGAAGCAATAATTCACACACGACGGACCCGCGCCCGCTCTCA
>NZ_JBQLZP010000552.1:0-5174 GCF_052168335.1 Roseicyclus sp.
CCTCGGTCTCGTCGGCCTGATCGACCCGCCCCGCGACGAGGCCATCGCGGCGGTCGCCGAGTGCCGCGCCGCGGGCATCCGGGTGAAGATGATCACGGGCGATCATGCCGGCACCGCGCGCGCCATCGCGCGGCAGCTCGGGCTCGAGCAGGCGGACAGCGCGCTGACCGGCGCGGAGATCGACACGCTCTCGGCGGAGGAGCTGCGCGCCCGGGTGAGGGAGACCGACGTCTTCGCGCGCACCTCGCCCGAGCACAAGCTCCGCCTCGTCGAGGCGCTCCAGGCGGGCGGCGAGGCCGTGGCCATGACCGGCGACGGCGTGAACGACGCCCCGGCCCTCAAGCGTGCCGACATTGGCATCGCGATGGGCCGGACGGGCACCGATGCGGCGAAGGAAGCCGCCGCGATCGTGCTCGCCGACGACAATTTCGCGACCATCGCCGCGGCCGTGAAGGCGGGCCGGACCGTCTACGACAACCTCAAGAAGGCGATCCTCTTCCTGCTCCCGGTCAATGGCGGCGAGTCGCTGGCGCTGATCGCGGCGCTGCTCCTGGGACTGACCTTGCCGATCACGCCCGTGCAGATCCTCTGGGTGAACATGGTGAGCTCGGTCGTGCTGGCCATGGCGCTCGCCTTCGAGGGCGCCGAGCCCGACATCATGCGCCGCCCGCCGCGCCCGGCGGACGAACCCATCCTGTCTCGCTTCGTCCTCTGGCGCGTCGTCTTCGTGTCGCTCCTGTTCTGCGTCGGCATCTTCGGGATGTTCACCCTCGCACAGGCCCGCGGCGCGACGCTGGAGGAGGCGCGCACGGTGGCGGTCAACACGCTGGTGGTGATGGAGATCTTCTATCTCTTCTCGGTCCGGTTCCTGAACACGACCTCGCTGTCCTTCGGGGCCGTCGTTGGCACCAAACCCGTCCTCGTCGCCATCGGCGCGGTGACGGCGCTCCAGCTCGCCTTCACCTACGCCCCCTTCATGGAAGCCTTCTTCGACACGAGGCCGCTGAGCCTTGCGGAGGGGCTCATGGTGCTTGCGGTCGGACCGGTCCTGCTCTTGGTGCTCGAGGTCGAAAAGCGCTTCACCCGGCCCCGAGGCGCGCAGGTCCGACGCGGATCGGCCGGGGCAGCGCCGGAGTGAGGAGGAACGCTCATGAACACGCGATGCGGGTGCGCCGGGCCATGCGTCCTCTCGCCCCCATCATGTCGCGGAAGAACCAGTCTGCGCGCCGCGTCTCGCAGGCTATGATGCGACGGGCATCCCACCAGGGCGCCCGCGCGCGCGCGCCCTCCACCCTGCGGAGCCCGACATGAAGAGCATCATGGTGGCCACGGATTTCTCCGAGCGCTCGGACAGGGCGCTGAGGCGCGCGACGCTCCTCGCCAGGCAGTCCGGAGCCCGCCTCCGCGTCGTGCACGCCATCGACGACGACATGCCCGAGCGGATGACGGAGGGCGCGCGGGGCGCGGCCGCGGCGCTTCTCGAGACGATGCAGGCCACGGTGCGGGAGGTGGACGGCGTCCCTTGCGAGACGCGGATCGTGATCGCCGATCCTTTCGCCGGGATCGCGCAGGCGGCCCGCGAGGATGCACCGGACCTCCTCGTCCTCGGGCCGCACCGGCGGCAGGCGCTGCGGGACATCTTCGCGGGCACCACGGCAGAGCGCACCATCCGCGCGGTGGACTGCCCCGTGCTCATGGTGAACGGCCCTCCGGTCGGCCCCTGGCGGCGCATCGTCGTGGCGACCGATCTCGGCGACGCCTCGGCGCGGGCGCTCGGGACATTCAGGCGGCTCGGCCTTTCCGGCGACGCGGAAGTCTCGCTCCTCCACGCCTACACCGCACCGGTGGAGACCTCGGAGAGCGCGGCGGGCCCGGTCGGCGACTGGGCGCTCCATCTCGAGGCGCTGCGCGAGGACTCGGCCGAACGCCTCCGGGATTTCGCCGGGCGAACCGGCGCGTCGGGTTGGGGCCACGTCCTGCGGCCTTCCGTCCAGGGCACGGCGGCGGAGATCCTCTCGGCCGCCGCAGAGGCATCGGCGGACCTGCTCGTCGTGGGGACTCAGGGGCGGAGCGGCGCGACCCGCTTCTTCCTCGGCAGCGTGGCCGAGGCGGTCCTGCGAAACGCGAGATGCGACGTGCTCGCGATCCCGCCGGTTGGCCTGCCCTGAGGCATTGGGCGTGGAACGGCTCAGGCTGCCTGCGGTCGCGCCGTGACAAGCACCTTGTCGATGCGGCGTCCGTCGAGGTCCAGCACCTCGATCCCGAAACCCTGGATCGTCAGTCTCTGACCGACGCCGGGAATGGCGCCGAGATGATGCAGGATGAGGCCCGCGACCGTCTCGAAGTCGCGATCCTCCGGCAGCGCCAGCCCGAGGCGCTCCGCGAACTCGTCGACCGGCATCCAGCCCGCGACGAGCAGGCTGCCGTCCTCGCGCTCGACGAGCTTGGGTTCGGGATCCTCGTGATCCGCGAAGTCGCCCGTGATGGCCTGCAGAAGGTCCATCGCGGTGATGACACCCTCGAAATGACCGTATTCGTCGAAGACCAGAACCATGTGGGCCGGGCCCCGCCTGAGCGTCTCGATGACGTCGAGGGCGGGCATGCCGTCGCGCACGACCGTCGCCGGGGTGATGAGCGCGCGAAGTTCGGTCAACCCCGGCGACGGCCCGATCTCCAGCACCTCGCGCGTGGACAGCACCCCCACGATGTCGTCCGCCTCCCCGTCGCGCACCGGCAGCCGGGAGTGGCGGGTCGCGCGGACCTGCTCGATCACGGCGGCCGCGCCATCGGCCAGATCCACAAGCTCCACCTCGCGCCGCGGCGTCATCAGCCCGCGGGCGGTCCGGTCGGCGACGCGCATGACGCCCGCGATCATCTCGGTCTCGGCATGTTCGATGACGCCGGCCTGGCGCGCCTCCAGGATGACGGTCCTCACCTCCTCGTCGCTCATGCCCGCATCGCCGCGGCCCGACTGGCCCAGAAGGGCGAGGACAACCTTGCCCGACCGGTCGAGCAACCAGACGAGAGGTGCGGCGACCCGCGAGATCAGCCGCATGACCGGTGCGACGCGGGCGGCGACGGCTTCGGGCGCGCGCAGGGCGATCTGCTTGGGCACGAGTTCGCCGACGATGAGCGAAAGGTAGGTTATGGCCACCACGACCCCGCCCACGCCGACCGTGCTCGCGGCCCCCGCCGGAAGGCCCGCCGCCGCGAGCGCGTCCGCGAGGCGAAGTCCGAGCGTCGCCCCCGAGAACGCGCCCGACAAGACGCCGACGAGCGTGATCCCGATCTGCACTGCGGACAGGAAGCGGCCCGGATCTTCGGCCAGCCGGATGGCGGTGGCCGCCCCGCGGCTGCCCCGGTCGGCCATGACCTTCAGCCGTGCCGGACGCGCGGACACCACGGCGAGCTCGGACATGGCGAGGAATCCGTTCACGAGAACGAGCGACAGGACGATGAGGATCTCGATGAGCATCACGAGAAAATACCGGCAATCCCGGCCGCTCGCAATCCGGGCGGAGGCGGGAGCAGGCGAGTGACTCCCACCGACGGCCATCGCCTTCCGTTGCCCTGCGGATCGCCGCTTCCCCGGCAGGAACGGAGCCCAAGGCCGTCTCACCGCGGCCCCGTGGACGGCATGTCCGGGCGCTCCGCCCCGTCCCTATGCATCGGTGCGGCGGTCGCCCCTTCATCCGCGGCCTCCTCGGGCAGGAGCAGGTTCAGCGCGATCGCGATGAGCGCCGCGGGCAGGATGCCGGAGGTCGCGAGTTGCGGTCCCCGGGAGGCAGCCCAGGCTGCGCCCAGCCCTTGAGGCGGTCCGGACACGACAACGGCCGCAGCGGGATCGTCCGCGCTCCGTATCCTGCAGCGGCTCTCGAAGCCGGACGCGAGGCGGGCAAGAACGACTCGACAAAACCGGAATCTTGGTTATATTGGCGCCATGAGCACCACCAGCCCCACCGCCCGCGCCCTTGCCGCCCTCGGTCACGATGCCCGCCTGTCGATCTTCCGGGTTCTCGTTAAGGCCGGGGAGGAGGGCCTGCGCGTCGGAGACATCGGCGCGCATCTCGGTCTCGCGCCGTCCACGCTGGCGCATCATCTCTCGACGCTGGTGGATGCGGGCCTTGTCGTGCAGGAGAAGCAGGGGCGCGAAGTGCTGAACCGGGTGGACTATCCCGCGATGCACCGGGTCCTGGACTTCCTGACGTCGGAATGCTGCTCCGGTGTCGCGCTTCGGTCTTCCGAGGATGCCGCATGATGCGTGCGCTTCGGTTTCCTGTCTCGAATACAACCGTAAAACCGGAGATCTGGTGATGGCAGACACGACACTTCCCGTGGGCGGACCGCGCGCCGTCCTCCGGAGCCTCTGGTCGACCCAGCGGGTCTGGCTCGTCTCCGCGGCGATCCTGGCCATCCTCGCGGTGTTCGATGCGGGGCAGGCGGGCGAGAGTGCGGCCTTCGCCGGTGCGGCGCTGCTGAAGACGGCGCCCTACCTGATCCTGTCCATCGCCATCGCCGCATGGGCGGGCGCGACGGGCGCCGACAACCTGATCGCGAAGGCCTTCACCGGCGCGCCTCTCCTGATGATCGGGCTCGGCGCGCTGGCGGGCGGGCTGTCACCCTTCTGCTCCTGCGGGGTGATCCCGCTGATCGCGGCGCTCCTGGCGATGGGCGTGCCGCTCTCGGCGGTCATGGCCTTCTGGCTTGCCTCGCCGATCATGGACCCCTCGATGTTCGTGCTGACGGCGGGTGTCCTCGACCTCGAGTTCGCGGTCGCCAAGACCGTCGCGGCCATCGGCCTCGGCGTCTTCGGCGGGCTCGCGGTGCACCTTCTCTCGGGCACCGCCACACTGGCCGACCCGCTGCGCGAGGGAATCGGCAACGGCGGCTGCGGCGGATCGAGGATCCGGGCTCCGAAGCCCGTGGTCTGGCGCTTCTGGACCGATCCCGAGCGCCGCGCGAAGTTCGGGCGGGAGGCGACGAAGACGACGCTCTTCCTCGCCAAGTGGCTGACGCTCGCCTTCCTCCTCGAGAGCCTGATGCTCGCCTGGATCCCCGCCGAGACGGTGACGGCGGCGCTGGGGGGCACCGGCCTCCTGCCGATCGTGACGGCGACGCTGGTGGGCGTGCCGGCCTATCTCAACGGCTATGCCGCGCTGCCGCTGGTCGGCGGG
>NZ_JBQLZP010000553.1:0-2552 GCF_052168335.1 Roseicyclus sp.
CGGACGACCTGCAGGTTCTGCGTGGTCACGCGGGCGGCGCCCATGTGGCCGGCCATCTTCTTGCCCTTGAAGACCTTGCCCGGGTCCTGGCACTGGCCGGTGGAGCCGTGCGAGCGGTGGCTGATCGACACGCCGTGCGAGGCGCGCAGGCCGCCGAAGTTGTGCCGCTTCATGGCACCGGCGAAGCCCTTGCCGATCGAGGTGCCCGTCACGTCGACGAACTGGCCCTCGAAGTAGTGGTCGGCGATGATCTCCTCGCCGACGGCGAGCAGGTTCTCGGGATCGACGCGGAATTCCGCGATCTTCCGCTTGGGCTCGACCGAAGCCTTGGCGAAGTGCCCGCGCATCGGCGCGGAGACCCGCTTGGCCTTCGCCGTGCCGGCGCCGAGCTGGACGGCGGTGTAGCCGTCCTTCTCGGGCGTCCGCTGGGCGACGACCTGGAGCTTGTCGAGCTGGAGCACGGTGACGGGAACCTGACGCCCGTCCTCCATGAAGAGCCGGGTCATGCCCAGCTTCTTGGCGATGATACCAGAGCGCAACATTCGAGCGGCCTCCCCTTACACCTTGATCTCGACGTCCACGCCGGCGGCGAGGTCGAGCTTCATCAGCGCGTCCACCGTCTGCGGGGTCGGATCGACGATGTCGAGAAGACGCTTGTGCGTCCGGATCTCCCACTGGTCGCGCGACTTCTTGTCGATGTGCGGACCGCGGAGAACGGTGAACTTCTCGATCTTGTTGGGGAGCGGGATGGGCCCGCGGACCTGCGCGCCCGTGCGCTTGGCCGTGTTCACGATCTCGAGGGTCGAGGCGTCGAGAACCCGGTAGTCGAACGCCTTGAGGCGGATCCGGATGTTCTGGCTGGCAATCGCCATGTCGTTTTCCTTTCAGTTGAGAGGAGGAACGCCCCGCGCCCCTCGTCGAACCGGTTTCGTTGTCCGCGCCGTCGCCGGAGCGGTGAAGGCCGCGCGTCTACACGGCGGCCCGTCCCTCGTCAATGTGCGCCGGCCCGGAAAAGCCGGCTTTTCCGGGCCGTTTCCGCCGGCGGAAACGGCCCGGCGCCCGGATCACTCGATGATCTTCGAGACGACGCCCGCGCCGACGGTGCGGCCGCCCTCGCGGATGGCGAAGCGCAGGCCGTCCTCCATCGCGATCGGCGCGATCAGCTCCACCGTGAACGCAACGTTGTCGCCCGGCATCACCATCTCGGTGCCTTCCTTCAGCTGCACCGTCCCCGTCACGTCCGTCGTGCGGAAGTAGAACTGCGGGCGGTAGTTCGCGAAGAACGGCGTGTGGCGACCGCCCTCCTCCTTCGTCAGGATGTAGGCCTCGGCCTCGAACTTCGTGTGCGGCTTCACCGAGCCGGGCTTGCAGAGCACCTGGCCCCGCTCCACCGCGTCCCGGTCGATGCCGCGCAGAAGCGCGCCGATGTTGTCGCCCGCCTCGCCGCGATCCAGCAGCTTGCGGAACATCTCGACGCCCGTGCAGGTCGTCTTCTGCGTCGTGCGGATGCCCACGATCTCGAGCTCGTCGCCCACGTTCACCACGCCGCGCTCGACACGGCCCGTCACCACCGTGCCCCGGCCCGAGATCGAGAACACGTCCTCGATCGGCATCAGGAACGGCTTGTCCACCGCACGCTCCGGCGTCGGGATGTAGGCGTCCACCGCCGCCATCAGCTCGCGGATCGAGTTCTCGCCGATCTCGGGGTCCCGCCCCTCCATCGCCGCCAGAGCCGAGCCCTTCACGATCGGGATGTCGTCGCCGGGGAACTCGTAGGAGGACAGAAGCTCGCGAACCTCCATCTCGACGAGCTCGAGAAGCTCCTCGTCGTCGACCTGGTCCACCTTGTTCATGTACACCACCAGCGCCGGAACGCCCACCTGGCGCGCCAGGAGGATGTGCTCGCGCGTCTGCGGCATCGGGCCGTCGGCCGCGTTCACAACCAGGATCGCGCCGTCCATCTGCGCAGCGCCCGTGATCATGTTCTTCACGTAGTCCGCGTGGCCGGGGCAGTCGACATGGGCGTAGTGCCGCGCCTCCGTCTCGTACTCAACGTGCGCCGTCGAGATCGTGATCCCCCGCGCCTTCTCCTCGGGTGCCCCGTCGATCTGGTCGTACGCGCGGAACTCACCGAAATACTTCGTGATCGCCGCCGTCAGAGTCGTCTTGCCGTGGTCAACGTGACCGATCGTGCCGATGTTCACGTGCGGCTTGTTACGTTCGAATTTTGCCTTTGCCATCTGCCTCGGCGCCCTGTCCGTTCGGGGGCCGCCGGCGCGAGAGGCGGACGGCCCGGTTCAACATCGCGGGCGGACTATTGCGACGGCGGGGAAAAATCAAGCCGTCAGTTGGCCAGCGGCTCGGGACAGGGCGTCTCCTCGGTCGGCACGCACGCCTCCGCCGCCTCGGCTGCGGCAGCCTCCGGCGCGCCCACCGGCGTCCCGGCCGCGGACGCCGCCGCCCCGACGTCGGCGGCGGCGACCTGCGCCGCATCGGGGTCGATGTTGAACCACTCGGGGTTCTGCGGCATCCAGAGCTGGATCCGCCGCGCG
>NZ_JBQLZP010000554.1:0-17762 GCF_052168335.1 Roseicyclus sp.
ACGCCGCCGCCGGAGACGAAGATGTCGATGTCCTGAACGTCGGTCATGCGCGGAAGGATAGGGCGCGCAGGGGGGGCCTTCGACGCGGCACTCTGTCCACCTCAGGGGCGCAGGAGGCCCAGGAACCCCGGCAGGTCGTCGGTGTGGTGGTGGATGTGCTCCGCCGGTTCGGCGAGCGGCGCGACATGGACCGTGCGCATCCCCATCGCGTGCGGCGCCGCGAGGTTGCGGGGGTCGTCCTCGAACATCGCGGCGCGCGCGGGGTCGAGCCCGTCGGTCGCGAAGACCGTTTCGAAGGCCTCGCGCCGGGGCTTCGGCACATAGCCCGCATGCTCGACGCCGTAGACCGCGTCGAAGAGGCCGGAGAGCCCCCGGTGCTCCAGCACGCGGCAGGCGTAGGGCGCGCTGCCGTTGGTGTAGACGATGCGGCGGCCGGGCAGCGCCGCGATGCGCGCGGCGAGCGACGGATCGGGCGCGAGCACGGTGAAGTCGATCTCGTGGACCTCCTCGAGATAGGCCTCGGGCTCGATCCCGTGATGCGCCATCAGCCCGGCTAGCGTCGTCCCGTGCTCGCGCCACCAGCCGTGCCGGAGGCGGTCGGCCTCCTCGCGCTCCACGCCGACGACCCGCATGACGCAGGCCGTGATGCGCGCGTTGACCTGGTCGAACAGGGCCATCGCGGGCGGGTAGAGCGTGTTGTCGAGGTCGAAGACCCAGGTCTCGACATGGGCGAAGCGTTCGGCGGGCATGCGACTGGCGTAGGGCAGGGGGCGGGCGCTTGTCCAGTCCCGGCGGGCCCCTGCGTTGCCGATTGTCGGCGCGGCCTGTCTTTGTCCAGTCTGGACAAGGCGCTACGGCCTCCATAGCGTTGCCGGATACGAAGGGATGACGATGATGAAGCCCAAGGGTCTGCCGAACCGCGACGCCTACGACCTGATCCTCGACGCGATCGACCAGGGCATCTACCGCCCCGGCGACCGGCTGGTGGAGAGCGAACTGGCCGACCGCTTCGGCGTCAGCCGCACGCCGATCCGCGAGGCGCTCCAGCGGCTCGAGACGCAGAGCCTGCTCACCCGCGACGGCCGCTCGCTGATCGTGGCCTCGCTCGACCACGCGCAGATGGCCGAGCTCTATGCCGTGCGGCACGAGCTCGAGGCGCTCGCCGCCCGCCTCGCCGCGCAACACGCCGCCGAGGAGGAGATCCGCGTCCTTCGCGACATGGTGGAGGCCGACCGTGCCCTTCTCGCCGACCCCGAGGCGCTGGCGCGGGCGAACCGGCGCTTCCATCACCAGATCCACCTCGCCAGCCACAACCGCTTCCTCGTGCAGCAGCTCGATCTCGTCTATCGCTCGATGGCGCTGATGGCGCGCACCTCGCTCGCCGCCGCCGGGCGCGGGGAGAAGGCGCTGGAGGAACATGCGGCCATCGTCGACGCCATCGCCAACCGCGACGGCGAGCGTGCGGCCCGCGCGCTGCGCGAGCACCTCTCGATCGCCTTCGTCGTGCGCCTCAAGGAGGAGGCGCAGGCGTCCTGACCGCCTCGGCGGGTTCGGGCGGCGCGCCGCCGTAGACCCCGTGGCGCGTCTTGTGCCAGAAGAACGGCCGCGCCATCAGCTCGAGCGCGCCGATCCAGGCGGCGAAGGTGCCGAGCGCGTAGTAGAGCTCGACCAGCGGCGCGACGGGACGCAGGTGGCGCAGATGCGGCGCGGCGCAGGCGTGGATCGAGACGGCGACAGACAGGACCAGCGACAGCATCATCGCCGCGCCGAGCCAGACGAACTGCGCCGGCGTCAGAACGGCGTGGAGCGGATGCGGCAGGAACGGCGCGAGGACGAGGCTCCAGAGCAGCGGCGCGAGAAAGAAGCCGAGCACGCTCGCCAGTAGCTGCACCTGGAGCCCGAGGAAACGCCAGGTCCCGAGGTCGCGCCAGAGGCCGACCGGGTCGCGCATCGCGGTCGCCCAGGTGATGAGGTAGCCCTTGAGCCAGCGCGAGCGCTGGCGGACCCAGGGCAGGACGGCGGCGTTCGCCTCCTCGTAGGTGGTCGTGTCGATGAGCTCCGTCCGGTAGCCCCTGCGCGCGAGGCGCAGCCCGAGTTCGGCATCCTCGGTCACGTTGTGCGCGTCCCAGCCGCCCACGTCCTCCAGCGCCGCGCGCCTGAGGAACAGCGTCGTCCCCCCGAGCGGCACGAAGAGGCCGAGCCGCTGCACGCCCGGGAGGAGAACGCGGAACCACGAGGCGTATTCGACGGTGAAGAGCCGCGCCATGAGGTTGTGGTTCGCGTTGTAGTAGTCGAGCCGCCCCTGCAGGCAGGCGACGTCCGGCGGCACCTCGTCGAAGCGGCGCACGACGCGGGCGATCTGGTCGAGCTCGGGCCTGTCCTCGGCGTCATAGATGCCGACGATCTCGCCCTGTGTGAAGGGCAGCGCGTAGTTCAGCGCGCGCGGCTTGGTGCGCAGCTCGCCCCGCGGCACGGAGATCGCCCGCATGTGGGGCGGCAGCTCGGCGGCGGCGAGGGCTCCGGCGGTGATCGTGTCGTCCTCCTCCACGAGGAGGATCACGTCGAGCCGTTCCGGCGCGTAGCGCATCCGGGCGAGGTGGGAGACGAGGCGCCGCGCGATCTCGGCCTCGTGATAGAGCGGCACGAGGACGCTCACGAGCGGCGGGCGCAGGATGTGGGGTGCGATGTCGGGCGCGGGCCGCGTCGCGTCATGGCGGTCCGGGGGATGGCGCAGCACGGTGACGAAGGCCGAAGCCTTGAGCGCGATGTTGGCGAGGAAGACCATCCCGGCGAGCGCGAAGACGGCGACGGCCACCTCGGTCGGGAAGGCCAGTTCCATCAGGACGAGCGCGAGAACCGTCAAGAGCGCGATCCGCAGCGCGCGCCGGGGCCGCCACGTGCGGCAGGAGAGCGCCCCGGGCGCCCGCGTTTCGGCCTCACGCGCCAAGGCCTGTCCCCAGAGCGTGCCCTGCGCGGCGACGACCTGCGCGCGGGGGGCCAGCGCCGGGATCGCGCCCAGCGACGCGGGAAGCCGCGCGGCCAGCGTGTCGAAGAGGTCGGGCCGCGCCGTCGCGATGACGACGGCGCCGCCGGCATCGCGCCAGGGAACGGCCTCGCAGGCGATGGCGAGGTCGCGCGGGACGAGGTCCGCGAGGTCCGGGTCGGGCGGCACGCGGGCGAGATCGGCGACGCCCGTGCCGTGGACCTCGGACAGCGCCTTGAGCAGCAGGCGCTCCGCGACCACGCCGCGCGCGAGAAGCACCTGCGCCAGCGGCAGACCGAAGCTCCGCGCGGCAACGGAGGCCGAGCGCACCTCGGCCGGCTGAGCGAGCCCGCGCGCCGCCAGCAGCGTGGCGAGCTGCGCGTCCGGCGAGGCGGCGGGCGGGGTGTTCTGCGTCGGGCCGCGGAGGTCGGGCGGCAGCCTGACCCTGAGCGCCGACTTTCCCGCCGGTCCGTCATGGCGACCGAGCGGGACGATGCCCGGCCCCGCCCCCTCCGTCGAGAGGCGGAGCACTACCGGCTGGCCGGCTTCGCCGTCCTTCGTCTCTGCGTCCATGTCCGTGCCGCGTCAGGGGGCATTTCCGGCAAACTGGACGAAATCGCTTAACAGCTTGTTAACGCCCCCCCCCGGCTACGGCCCGTCTCACCCCGTCGCGGCTCAGCCGCGATTCAGCCGCGCGCGCCCGCCCGTGCCCGTGCGGCTTCGGCGAAGCGCTCGAAGAGATAGAAGCTGTCCTGCGGGCCCGGGCTGGCCTCGGGGTGGTACTGCACCGAGAAGACGGGCCGCCCCTCGACGCGGATGCCGCAGTTCGAGCCGTCGAAGAGGCTCACATGCGTCTCGCGCACGCCGCCGGGAAGGGTCTGGCTGTCCACGGTGAAGCCGTGGTTCATCGAGGTGATCTCGACCTTGCCGGTCTCGAGGTCCTTGACGGGATGGTTCGCGCCGTGATGGCCGTGGTTCATCTTGATCGTCGTCGCGCCGAGCGCGAGGGCCAGCATCTGGTGGCCGAGGCAGATGCCGAAGACCGGGATGTCGGCGTCGAGCACGCCGCGGATCATCGGCACCGCATAGGCGCCGGTCGCCGCCGGGTCGCCCGGGCCGTTCGACAGGAACACGCCGTCGGGCGACTGGGCGAGAACCTCCTCGGCCGTCGCGGTGGCGGGCATCACGGTCACGTCGCAGCCGGCCGACGCGAGGCAGCGCAGGATGTTGCGCTTCGCCCCGTAGTCGAGCGCCACGACCTTGGGTGCCGGGATCGCGGGATCGCGCCGCGCGTAGCCCTCGGGCCAGGCCCAGCGCATCTCGTCCCAGCGGTAGCTCTGCGCGCAGGAGACGCCCTTGGCGAGGTCGAGCCCCACCAGCCCGCGAAAACCGCGCGCGGCGCGCACCAGCGCCTCGATGTCGAAGTTGCCCTCCGGGTCGTGGGAGAGCGCCACATGAGGCGCGCCCTGCTGGCGGATCGCGCGGGTCAGGCGGCGGGTGTCGAGCCCGCCCATGCCGATGCGCCCCGTCCGCTCGAGCCAGGTCACGAGGTCGCCCGTCGCGCGCCAGTTCGAGGGCTCGGTCGGGTCCCATTTCACGATCATGCCCTCGGCCACGGGATCGGCGGTCTCGTCGTCCTCGGGGGTCACGCCCACGTTGCCGATATGCGGAAAGGTGAAGGTCACGATCTGCCCGGCGTATGAGGGGTCGGTCATGATCTCCTGGTAGCCCGTCATCGCGGTGTTGAAGCACAGCTCGGCCACGCGGGTTCCGGTGGCGCCGAAGCCCTTCCCGTAGAACAGCGTCCCGTCGGCGAGGGCGAGGCAGGCGGTGGGCTTCGAAGGCATGGGGGGCTCTCCCGGGGCAGCGGCGGGCGTGGGATCGTTCCGCGGGGGTTTACGGAGCGGGCCGTGCCCGGTCAAGCGGCCTCGCGCGATGGTGTTCCGGCGGTGTTCTGCGCTGCGGCGCGGACATTGTGATGGACCGCCGCCTGCACTAGATTGCGCCTCCGGGACGGCAGCATTCAGGGGATTGCGCCATGGGAATGGGTTTGAGGGAGCGCATCGGCTCCGGCCTCAAGGAGGCCATGCGCGACAAGGACGCCACGCGGCTCTCGACGCTGCGGCTGATCAGCGCCGCGGTGAAGGACCAGGACATCGCGGCCCGCGCCAAGGGCGAGATGGACGGGGTGGGCGAGGCCGAGGTGCTGGCCATCCTCGGCAAGATGGTCAAGCAGCGGCAGGAGAGCGCGCGCGCCTACGAGGAGGGCGGGCGGCTGGAGCTCGCCGAGAAGGAACTCGCCGAGATCGCGGTGATCGAGGACTACCTGCCGCGCCGCCTGGCCGAGGACGAGGTCGAGGCCGCGATCGGGGCCGCCATCGCCGAGACCGGCGCGACCGACCTGCGCGACATGGGCCGGGTCATGGCGGTCCTGAAGGCGAAGCACGCCGGCCAGATGGACTTCGGCGCGGTCGGACCGGCGGTGAAGGCGCGGCTCGGCTGAGACCGCCCGCGCCCCGCGGTGTCGCGGGGTTGTCCGGCGGGCCTTTTCCGGTCCGCCCGGAATCCAACGATAATTTGCCGGCACAAGCAGGGAATCCCTGACTGGAGAGACGACGCCCGGGCGGTCAGCCTTGGGGGGCTTCACGTACTTGCGACCATTTCCCCCAAACAAGGAGCAAGACCGATGAACGTTTCCCAGTTCGAACTCGTCTTCAAGCCGCAATCCCCGGTGCCCCCGGCCGACATCGTGCTTCAGGGCTACTTCCTGTCGATCAGCAACCTCGAGAACGTGGAGTTGAGCTACCGGCTCGACTTCGTGACCTCGCCGGTGCCGGAGCCCACGCGCACGCTGTCGGGCAACACGGTGGTCATCGTGGACATCGCGGGCGGCAACAACGACTTCTCCTATTCGCTCGTGGGCGGGTCTTCGGCCAAGTCCTTCCGGCTGAGCCGCCTCGTCACGATCCCGCCGCACGCCACGGCGAAGATCGCGGTCCTTCCGTCCGATCCCTTCCCCTGCCCGGTGGGCGACGGCACCGCCGACCCCGCCGACTACGAGGCGCGGGGCTACGTCACGCTGCGGCTGCCCGCAGTCCTCAGGATCGACGGCGGCGTCCTGCGCTTCGAGCGGCAGATCGAGGGCGCGGCCAAGGTGATGCTGACGCCGCAGAACCGCGCCACCTACTTCCGCGAGGGCGCGATCGAGAGCCAGACGCAGGCGGGCCTGCCGCTCGCCTCCGGCAGCGCGCTGAACGAGATCCCGTCGGAGGGCTTCGTCTTCCCGGGCCTCGGCGACTTCACCGCCACCCCGCTCGAGGCGCTGGTGGACGCGCTCGACATCGAGACGGTTCCCGAGCGGCTGGCCGACCTCATCACGGTGGCGGCCGCCTCCGACCTCGACCTCGGGGCCTTCAACGCCGCGCTGAAGGAGGCGGGCGTGGGCCTCGCGCTCGAGAAGCGCGCGGTCGCCCGGACGGTCAAGGGACGCGAGGTCGAGACCGCCTGACAGCGCGGCGACAGGATGGGGAAGGGGCGCGTCGGGGGCCGCGCCCCTTCTTCCTTTTGCGGCGTCTCAGGCCGCGTGGAGCACCCGCTCGAGCCGGTCCTTCAGCTCCACCCGCTCGACCGGCGTGAGAAACGCGCCGAGCTCCACCTCGCGCCCGCCGCCCGAGAGCGTCAGGTAGTTCGGCACCGGCCCGCCGCTCGCGTGGAGGGCGACGCGCACCCAGTAGGGGTTGGCTTCCCAGTCCAGCGGCGCGCGGCGGTTCGGTTCGTGCCGCTCGACCCGGATGAGGTCGTCCCAGAGGATCACCTCCTCCCAGAGCGCGCGGTCCCGCCAGGACCGCTTGAGCGCCGCCCAGACGCCCCAGACGGCGCCCACGATGAAGGGCAGGAGCGCCCAGAACACCGCCGTCCCGAGGATCGACAGGAGCGGCACCGAGATCAGCACCGCCGTCGCCCCGATGAACCAGACGAAGCCCTCGGCCGTCAGCGACTGGTGCGGCGTCAGCCGCAGGCGCAGGCGCGGCGCGCCCCGCGCAGACGCGGAGGCCCCGGACGATGCCGGGGCCTCCCTTGATCCGCTGACGCTTTCCGTGTGGATCGGCATGGGCCTCAGTGCTTGGGCTGGCGGTCCCACATCTCGCGCGTCGGAAGCTCCTCGAAGGTGTGCTCCGGCGGCGGGTTGGGGAGCGTCCATTCCAGCGTGTCCGCATGCTCGCCCCAGTAGGCGTTCTCCTCCACGCGGCGGCCGTAGAACAGCGCGTAGAACACGATGCCGATGAAGAAGACGAAGGAGGCGAAGGAGATGAACGCGCCGATCGACGAGACGTAGTTCCAGAGCGCGAAGGCATCCGGGTAGTCGATGTAGCGGCGCGGCATGCCCTGGCGGCCGAGGAAGTGCTGCGGGAAGAACGTCAGGTTCGCGCCGATGAAGAACGTCCAGAAGTGCAGCTGGCCCGCCCATTCGGGATACTGCCGGCCCGACATCTTGCCGAACCAGTAGTAGACCGCCGCGAAGATGCCGAACACGGCCCCGAGGCTCATCACGTAGTGGAAGTGGGCCACGACGTAGTAGGTGTCGTGGTAGGCCCGGTCGACGCCCGCCTGGCTGAGGATGATCCCGGTCACGCCGCCGAGCGTGAAGAGGAAGATGAAGCCGATGGCGAAGAGCATGGGCGTCTTGAAGCTGATCGAGCCCTGCCACATCGTGGCGATCCACGAGAAGATCTTGATGCCCGTCGGCACCGCGATCACCATCGTGGCGACCATGAAGTAGGCCTGCTGCGTCAGCGTCATGCCCACCGTGTACATGTGGTGCGCCCAGACGACGAAACCGAGGCCGCCGATCGCCACCAGCGCGTAGACCATCGGCAGGTAGCCGAAGATCGGCTTCTTCGAGAAGGTCGAGACCACGTGGCTGATCACGCCGAAGGCCGGCAGGATCACGATGTAGACCTCGGGGTGTCCGAAGAACCAGAAGATGTGCTGGAACAGGACCGGGTCGCCGCCGCCCGCCACGTCGAAGAACGTCGTGCCGAAGTTGCGGTCCGTCAGCAGCATCGTGATCGCGCCCGCGAGGACCGGCAGCGACAGCAGCAGCAGCCACGCGGTCACGAAGATCGACCACGCGAAGAGCGGCACCTTGTGCAGCGTCATGCCCGGCGCGCGCATGTTCAGGAAGGTCGTGATCATGTTGATCGAGCCGAGGATCGACGAGGCGCCCGAGACGTGGACGGCGAAGATCGCGAAGTCAACGGCGCGCGAGGTCGGCGCGTCCTGCCAGCTGAGCGGCGGGTAGAAGGTCCAGCCCGGACCCGCGCCGCCGTCGATGAAGACCGCGCAGAAGGCCAGCGCCGTGCCCGCGACGTAGAGCCAGTAGGACAGGTTGTTCAGCCGCGGGAACGCCATGTCGGGCGCGCCGATCATCAGCGGCATGAAGTAGTTGCCGAAGCCGCCGAAGAGGGCCGGGATGACGACGAAGAACATCATCAGGACGCCGTGGCCCGTGATCAGCACGTTCCACAGGTGTCCGTCGGGCTGGCCGTCGAGCTGGTCCTTCAGGCCCAGCAGCGCCGAGGCCTCGGCCGGGTTGGCGGAGGCCGCCATGGCGTCGAGGGACTGGATCGCCTCGGCGCGGAGCGCGCCCTGAAGCACGAGCCGCGCCTCCTCGCCGCTGCCCGAGACGCCCGCGAGGAGCGTTCCCTGCAGCGCCGAGAGCTGGTCGGCGAAGGCGTTGGTGCCGCCGCCCGCCGTCGCCAGCGCCTCGCCGACGCGGCCGAACAGCGATTCAAGGGCGGCGGGGCCGGCCTCGTAGGGGATGTACATGAACTGCACACCCGGCTCCATCAGCTCCATCCGCATGTAGACGGTGAAGGCGACCGAGATCAGGCCCACCAGTCCCGCGGTGAAGAGGTAGAGGATGCCGATGTCCTTGTGGTTCGTGGACATGAACCACCGGGTGAAGAACCCCGGCCGCTCGTGATCGTGTCCCGACAGCGTGGCGTCAGCCATGGTCGTCTCCTGTTCGTTGCCGGAGCGTCGACCGCAAACGGTCCTCACCCCCTCGCTTTCTCCTGAAACCTTCTAGTCGGCACGGGGCGCGCTGGCAACGCGGGGTGTGTCGCTGGGCCGCGCCGAAAGCTGGGAAAAATTGTCCCAGATCAAGGTGCGCGCGGGGATTCCCGGGGGTCGGGCCGGTTCTGCGGCGCTGGGTCGCATGAGCCTGCGGCCGGGGTTTCGCGCCCCGCGGCCTCGCCGAAGACCTGCCCGAAGCTGCGCTTCAACGCCACGTCGAGGTCGTCCATCGTCACCGGGAGCCCGAGGTCCACGAGGCTCGTGACGCCGTGGCCCGCGATCCCGCAGGGCACGATCCCGTCGAAATGGCCGAGGTCGGGCTCGACGTTGACGGAGATGCCGTGGAACGTGATCCAGCGGCGGATGCGCACGCCGATGGCGGCGATCTTGTCCTCGCGCGGCGTGCCGTCGGGAAGGGGCGGCTTGTCGGGCCGCGCGATCCAGACGCCGACGCGGTCCGGGCGGACCTCGCCCCGCAGGTTGAACTCGGCCAGCGCCGCGATCACCCAGGTCTCGAGCCGCGTCACGTAGGCCCGCACGTCGCGGCCGCGCGCGTTGAGGTCGAGCATCACGTAGGCCACGCGCTGCCCCGGCCCGTGATAGGTGTACTGCCCGCCCCGCCGCGTCTCGTGGACCGGGAAGCGGTCGGGCTCGCGCAGGTCCGCCGGGTCGGCCGAGGTGCCCGCGGTGTAGAGCGGCGGATGCTCGAGAAGCCAGACCGCCTCGCCCGCCTCGCCGCGCGCGATGGCGTCGGCGCGCGCCTCCATCCAGGCCACGGCCTCGGCGTAGTCCACCGGCGCGTCCGAGGTGATCCACTCGACCATGTCGCTCGCCTCTCAGCGGGGCAGGAGGCCCGCGTCCTTCACCGCCCGGATATGCGACCGGCTGACCGGAATGTCACCCCCGCTCCGCATGCCAAGGATCGCGCGGTCGCCGTCGCGCCGCGCCCCCGCGACCTGCGCCGTCGCCACCCAGTGCGAGCGGTGGACGCGGAGGCCGGGTTCGGGCGCGGTCTCGCGGATCGCGTCCGAAAGGCGCATCAGCAGCATCTCCTCGCCGCCCGTCGTCCGTACGCGGACGTAGTGATCCTCGACCGACAGCGCGACGAGCGCGCCGCGCTTGTCCAGCGGCAGGCGGTCGAGGATCGCGGGCGAGCCGGAGGCCCCGGGGGCAGGCGCGGCGGCGGGCGCCGGGGCAGACGCGGCGATCATCCCGAAGAGCGCCGTCGCGATGGCCGCGACCGCGAAGATCGTGGCGAGCGTCCGGGGAACGTTGCCGGTGTCGGGCCACCCGCCGAGCAGGATGAGGTTCAGGAGCACGACCACGACCGTCACCGCCGCCGCCGTGACCAGCGCGAGCGCCGTCGTCACCGCGGCCGGACCGTGCCCGGAGAGGCGGGGCCGCAGGAGGACGTCCACCGCCGTTCCGGTGGCATAGGTCGCAACCACCACCGCGCCCCAGTAGCCGAGGCGCCCGGCCGCCCCGAGGCTCTCGAGCGTGCCGAAGGGCCCGGCGAGCGCCAGCACCGCCGTCGCGCCCCCGAGGGCCGCGAGCGTCACCGGCCGGCTCAGATGGCCCCGCATTTCGCGAAGCGCGGATTGCGACGTGGGTCTGCTCACGAACTCCGTCCGTTGACTGCGTAGGCGCGCTGGACCGGGCGCGCGCGGCCCGTGCAGGACCCTGCCAAAGCCGCGCCGCCCGGGCAAGCCGGGGCGCCCGCCCAACGGAGAGACCATGACCCTTCCCGCCGACATGCCGCTCGCCCTGCACCTGCACCTCTGGCCCGCGCTCCTTGCGCTGGTGCTGGGGCCTGTCGCGCTCCGGCGCCGCAGCCGCGATCTCTGGCACCGGGTCGCCGGCTATGCCTGGGTCGCGTCCATGGCGCTCGTCGCGGGCAGCGCCTTCTGGCTCGAGGCGGGGGTTCTGCCCATCGCCTTCGGGTTCGGGCCGATCCACCTCTTATCGGTCGTGGTGCTCTACGGTCTCGTGCGCGGGGTGGCGGCGGCACGGGCGGGCGACATCGCTGCGCATCGCGGCTGGATGCGCGGCCTCTACTGGCAGGCGCTGATCGTGGCGGGCACGCTGACCCTCCTGCCGGGGCGGGTGCTGAACACGGCGCTCTTTCCGGGCGATCCCCGCGCCGGGGTCTTCGCCATCGCCGCCATCGCCGCCATCGCCGGGGCGCTCGGCCTGCGCCGGTGGGCCGGGCAGCGCCGCCGCCCCTCCGCCGGGTAAGGTTTTCCCGACATCCCGCATTTTGCGCTCGGACGACGGCGGGCCTGTGTTACGCTTCGTCAAGCTGCAAGAAAGACGACGACAACCTGGAGGGAAACATGATCGGCAAATTCATGGTGTCCGCGAGCCTCGCGGCGGCACTCGCGCTCATCCCGGCCGAGCGGGTCGAGGCGGACGCGGGCGAGTTCATCGGCGGCGCCATCATCGGCGGGATCATCGGCTACGCCGCGGGCCAGAACCAGGGCCAGCGCACGCGCACCACGACCACGACGACCCGCGTGGTGCGTCCCGGCATCCCGGCGACGCAGCAGGGCCGCGAGACGCAGACCGCGCTCAACTACTTCGGCTACGAGGCCGGCACGGTGGACGGCCAGGTCGGCCCCGGCACCCGCGCCGCGATCGAGCGCTACCAGGCCTCGATGGGCTATCCGGTCAACGGGCGCGAGTTCTCGAGCTACCAGTTCGACTTCCTGATGGATGCCTACTACTGGGCGACGCAGCAGGGCGGGGCGCAGCAGACGGGCCTTCGCGGCCAGGCGCTCCTTTGGTCCTATCGCGACAGCCTGCAGGGCGGCCCGATCCAGAGCTTCGCGCCCCAGCCGCCGGTGACGCAGCCCGCGACCACCGTGATCGTCAATCCCGGCCAGCAGGCCATCCAGCCCGGCGTCAGCACCGTGATCGCCGCGGGGACGCAGGGCGGCGGGCAGCTTCCGAACCTCTTCGCGGGCAGCCAGCCGCGCATGTCGCTCGCCAATGCCTGCAACGCGGTGATGCTCCAGACCTCCTCGAACGGCGGCTACGTGACGCTCGCCACGATGAGCGATCCGGGCCAGGCGCTGTCCGAGCAGTTCTGCGTGGCGCGCACCTACGCCATGGCGCGCGGCGAGGAACTGATGGGCCGGATCACGGGCCTCTCGCCCGCGCAGATCGCCGAGCAGTGCGGCGCCTTCGCCACCATGCTGTCCGAGGAGATCGACCGCGTCTCGCTGATCGAGCAGGCGCCGCTCCTGTCCGAGATGCAGGCCTTCGCCTCGGGCACCGGCATCCCGCCCGCCGATCTCGCGGCGACCAGCAGGGTCTGCCTCGCCACCGGCTACGCGCAGGACGACATGCGCATGGCCGTGGGCTCGGCGCTCATGCTCGTCGCGCTGGGCGAGCCCGCCTATGGCGAGCTTCTTGGCCACCACCTGCGCGAGGGCTTCGGCACCAACAGCCGCCGCGACCTCGCCATGCAGTGGTACGAGGCCTCGATCTCGGCGCTCGAGCGCGGGGCCGATCCCGCCTTCATGCCCGGCCAGCCGGAGCGTCCGGCCCTCCTCCGGGCCGCGACGATGCAGCTCGGGTCCGGTGCCGCGATGGCGCCCCAGCCGGTTCCGGCGCAGCAGCCCGCGGCGGCGCTTCCCACCTTCCGGGTCAACCAGTAACGACGTACCGAGCGACCCCGGAGAGGGCGGGCCAGATAAGGCCCGCCCTCACGGTTTCGGGCCCTCGAAAGGGCGCTCGCGATTTTTCCGCCACCCCCCTTCACAAGCCCTTCCGGCTCGGCTAAAGACCCGCCGACTACCTGATCACGTGCGGTCGTGGCGGAATTGGTAGACGCGCAGCGTTGAGGTCGCTGTGGGGTAACTCCCGTGGAAGTTCGAGTCTTCTCGACCGCACCATTTCTCTCCCGCAGGACGGATATCCGACCCCCGAGGGGGTCCCGCGCAGCGTGGTGGCGCGGGCTTCGCGCTTGCGCTCGGCGCGCGCGCGCCGTCTTGTGGCCGCGCAAGTGTTGCGGAGGTCTGGGGTGAGCGTCAGGGCGGGTTTTGCCGGGGCATGCGCCGCGCTGTCGCTCGTGGCCACGGGCGCCGCTTTCTTCGGCTGGGTCTGCCCGACCGAGTGCGTGTTCGGGCCGCTCGCGCGGATGCTGGACGCCTTCGCGCCGGGGCTTCTGGCGCTCGGGCTCGGCTTCGCGGTCGTCGCGGCGCTCCTCGGCGGGCGGTTCGCGGGCGGGGTGCTCGCGCTCCTCGCGCTGGCCGGCGGGGGGCTGCACGTCTCGAGTTACCGCGCGCATACGCTTCCCGCGGTCCCCGGCGCGGAGGCCGCGCTGCGGGTCCTCTTCTTCAACGTCCGCGCGGACAACACGGCATCGGCGGCCGAGATCGTCGAGGCGGCGCGTGTCTCCGGCGCCGACATCGCCGTCTTCGCGGAGGCCTCGGCGCTCCGCCCCGCGCTCGATGCGCTCGGGGAGGCCTATGCCTTCGTCACGCCCTGCGCCGAGGAGGCCTGCGAGATCCTCGTCGCCACCTCGCTGCCCGTCCGGCGGTCCTGGCGCCTCAGCCTGAACGCGGCCTGGCCCGACCGTTACGCGGTGCTCGAGGTCGAGGTCCCGGGGCAGGGGCCGTTGTTCCTCGCGGCGAGCCACCTCGTGAAACCCTGGATGTCGGGCATCGCCGAGCCGGAGATCGCGCGGCTGACGGCGCAATGGGGCTGGTTCGAGGGCCCCGTGATCGCCGTGGGCGACTTCAACATGGCGCCCTGGAGCCGCCCGATGCGCGTGCTGATGGAGGAGACCGGGTTCCGCGGCCTGCGCGGGCAGCCCGGAACCTGGGCGGCCGCGCCCGGCATACCCGCGTTGCCGATCGATCAGGTCCTCGTCCGGGGCGGCCCCCGCGTGGTGGCCTTCGAGACCTTCGGCGCGGGGCTCGGCTCGAACCACCTGGGCTTCGTGGCGGACATCGCCCTCTCCGACTAGCGCCGCTCGCGCCCCGGTCCGACCCCGCGCGGACGTGCGCGGTTCATGTCACTGAAACCGGGCCGAAGGGCCTCTTGACCCGCCCGCACCCTTCCGGAGGGCGATGCTGCACTGGCGAAAAGCGACCTCGCGGAAAATAAATTAACAAATAAAAACAAATGTATAAATGAAAATGAAGTCGGAAAACGACCATGATGGTTGCGCCGTGGGGCCATGCTTGTTTTACTGCGGCATCAGCCGGGGACGACATCCGGCGCTGCAACAGGAGTGGGGTTTGGCCTCTGCAACAGCCGACGCGTTCGTCGAATTCGACCGCGTTCAGAAGAGCTACGATGGCGAAACGCTCGTCGTGAAGGATCTCAACCTCGCCATCGGCAAGGGCGAGTTCCTCACGATGCTCGGCCCCTCGGGGTCGGGCAAGACCACCTGCCTGATGATGCTCGCCGGGTTCGAGACCGCGACCCACGGCGAGATCACGCTCGGCGGCAAGCCGATCAACAACATCCCGCCGCACAAGCGCGGCATCGGGATGGTGTTCCAGAACTACGCGCTCTTCCCGCACATGACGGTGGCCGAGAACCTCTCGTTCCCGCTCGAGGTGCGCGGCATGGGCAAGTCGGACCGCGAGGCCAAGGTCACGCGGGCGCTCGACATGGTGCAGATGGGCGAGTTCGGCGGGCGTCGCCCAGCCCAGCTCTCGGGCGGGCAGCAGCAGCGCATCGCGCTGGCGCGGGCCCTCGTCTTCGAGCCCGAGCTCGTGCTGATGGACGAACCCCTCGGCGCGCTCGACAAGCAGCTCCGCGAGCACATGCAGTTCGAGATCACCAACCTCGCCCACCGCCTCGGGATCACGGTGGTCTACGTCACCCACGACCAGACCGAGGCGCTGACCATGTCGGATCGCGTCGCCGTCTTCGACGACGGCCGCATCCAGCAGCTCGACGCGCCCGACAAGCTGTATGAAGAGCCGCAGAACAGCTTCGTCGCCCAGTTCATCGGCGAGAACAACACCCTGAACGGCACCGTCTCGAAGATCGGGAACGGCGTGGCCGAGGTCACGCTCGACGATGGCGAGGTGATCGATTGCGTGCCCGTCAACGTCTCGGCCGTGGGCGAGCGCACGCTCGTCTCGATCCGGCCCGAGCGGGTGGAATACAACAAGGATCGCCTCAGCCCCGACGCCCACACGATCCACGCCGAGGTGGCCGAGTTCATCTACATGGGCGACATCTACCGCACGCGGCTGCGCGTGGCGGGGCGCGACGACTTCATCATGAAGACGCGCAACGCCCCCGACCAGCGCCGCCTCAAGCCCGGCGAGAAGATCGAGATCGGCTGGCGCCCGCAGGATTGCAGGGCGCTCGACGCCTGAGGCGCCCGCCCGACGGCACAGCGACTTGCCCCGCGCTCCGGACCGGCGGAGCGGGGCGGACGACTACCCGACCCAACCCATCCGGCAACGAAAGGATCGAACCGATTCACCGTCCGAGTAAAAGGAGAAACGACGTCATGAAACTCAAGAGCCTCATGCTGCTCACCACCGGCGCGGCCCTCGCGGCCCCGGCGGCCCTCGCGCAGGAGATGGTCGACGACCTGACCCTCGTGAGCTGGGGCGGGGCCTACCAGACCAGCCAGGTCCGGGCCTACGCCGAACCCTACATGGAGATGAACCCCGAGGTGTCGATCACCTGGGACGAGAGCTCGGCCGAGGCCGTGGCGCGTCTGCGCGCCATGAACGAGGCGGGCAACATCACCTGGGATCTCGTCGACGTGGTGGCCGCCGACGCCATCCGCCTCTGCGACGAAGGCCTCGCGATGGAGGTCGATCACGACGAGATCCTCGCGCCGGGTCCCGACGGGACGCCCGCGTCCGAGGACTTCGGCGACCTGATCGTGTCGGACTGCTACATCCCGCAGATCGTCTACTCCACCACCGTGGGCTACCGCACCGACGTCGAGGCGTGGGAGGGCCGCACGCCCGAGGACATCTGCGCCATCTTCGACACCGAGAACTTCCCCGGCCAGCGCTCGCTCGAGCGTCGCCCGATCGGCAATCTCGAATGGGCGCTCCTGTGCGACGGTGTCGCGATGGAGGACCTCTATGACGTGCTCGAGACCGAGGAGGGCGTCGACCGCGCCTTCGCGATGCTCGACACGATCAAGGACGAGACGCTCTGGTGGACCGCCGGCGCAGACACGCCGCAGCTTCTCGCCGATGGCGAGGTGGTCATGGGCTCCACCTACAACGGCCGCCTCTTCTCGCTGATCGAGGAGCAGGACCAGCCGGTGGCGATGCTCTGGGACGCGCAGGTCTTCGACCTCGACGGCTGGATCATCCCCGAGGGTCTGCCCGAGGAGCGGCTGAACCGCGTGCTCGACTTCCTCTACTTCGCGACGGACACGCAGCGCCTCGCCGATCAGGCGCAGTACATCTCCTACGGTCCGGCCCGCGCCTCCTCGGCGCCGCTCGTCTCGACCCATGCCGACCTCGGCATCGAGATGGCGCCGCACATGCCGACGGACCCCGCGAACGCCGAGCGGACGCTGCTGTTCAACTACGAATGGTGGGCGGACTACCGCGACGACCTCGACGCGCGTTTCCAGGCTTGGCTCGCGCAGTGAGCTGAGATGAAGATGTTCCCCGGGGCGGCGCGACCGACCCGGGGGGCCGCCAGTCTGTCCGTGAGGGCGCCGCAGCGGGCGTCCTGACGCAGAGACTGACACCGGCGCCTTCCAAGGCGAAAGGACAACAGACCATGCCCAAGGGCTACATCATCGGCCACATCACGGTGAAGGATCCGGAGGCGTACAAGGAGTACGTCGAGCGCGACACGCCGATCCTCCATGGCCTCGGCGGGCGCTTCGTCGTGCGGGGCGGGCAGGCGCAGGTGATGGAGGGCGAGACCCTCGATCGCCACGTCGTCATCGAGTTCCCGAGCTACGAGGCGGCGCTCGCCGCCTACAACGATCCCGATTACCAGGAGGTCGCCGACATCCGCCGCCGCACGGCGGACAGCGTCATCCTCGTCGTGGAGGGCACCTGACCATGGCGGACGCCACAGCCGCAGGCAACATCAGCCAGGACGCCGCCCGCTCCCGCAGGGAAGAGGCGGAGCAGACGGGCCCGATGCTCGCCGCGGACGGGCGTCCGCTCAAGGCCAGCCTGAACCGGGCGCTCCGGGCGCAGAAGCTCCGGGCGCTCGCGCTGATCGCGCCGCTTCTGCTGTTCATCCTCGTGACCTTCGTGGCCCCGATCCTCGACATGCTGTTCCGCTCGGTCGAGAACCAGATCGTGAGCGAGACGCTGCCCCGCACGGTCGTGGCGCTGCAGGACTGGGACCACGAGGACCTGCCGCCCGAGAGCACCTATGCCGCGCTCGCCTACGACTTCATGGAGGCGGCCGAGCGGCGCATCCACACGCGGCTCGGCTCGCGCCTGAATTACGAGACCACGGGCCTGTCGTCGACCTTCCGCCGCTCGGGGCGCGGTATCGACGACGTGGGCGAAACCTACGCCGAGCAGTTCGTGGCCCTGAACGAGGCCTGGGAAGACCCCGAGGCCTGGGCGGCGCTGATGGGCGATCCCGACTGGATCGCCGAAAGCCGCGCCTGGGCCGAGACGGAGGAGGGCGCCGAGCCGCTCTTCCAGCTCTCGCCCGCCGTCGTGGACCTCCTGCCCGAGACCGCGGACGCCTACCGTTCCTTCGCGCGTACGGTCCAGATCGAGGA
>NZ_JBQLZP010000555.1:0-8400 GCF_052168335.1 Roseicyclus sp.
TCTGACGACGGAACCCCTTCGTGATGTCGGACCGCACCTCTCCGCCCGGTGTCGCTGACGCAATTTCGTGCTCGTGACCTCCCAGGCGTGATGTGCCGAAAGGTCACGATCTTGGAATTCCTGCTCTTGTTGGTTCTGGGCAAGCCGCTCTGGATGTGGCTGCTCTTTCTTGGTCTCGTTGTTGCGCTGCTGACCTTCGACCTCGGCGTCCTGCACCGCGACGACCACGAGATCGGCGTCGCCGAAAGCCTGAAGCTCTCGGGCATGTACATCGCCCTCGGCCTGTCCTTCGCGGGCTTCATCTGGTGGCAGATGGATGCCGAGGCGACCGCCCAATACCTGACCGCCTTCGTCGTCGAAAAGACGCTGGCGATGGACAATATCTTCGTCATCGCGCTGATCTTCGGCTTCTTCGCGATCCCGCGCGAATACCAGCACCGGGTGCTGTTCTGGGGCATCCTCGGCGTGATCGTACTGCGCGGCATCATGATCGGCCTCGGCGCGACCATCGTCGACCAGTATCACTGGGTGCTCTACATTTTTGCGGCCTTTCTGATCCTCACTGGGATCAAGATGCTCTTTGTCGCCAACAAGGAGCACAAGATCGAGGAGAACGGCCTGATTCGGTTTCTCAAGCGCCGGATGCACGTCACTGAAGAGATCCACGGCCACGCGTTCTTCGTGCGCAAGCCGCATCCCGAGACCGGCCGCCTGACCCGCTTCGCGACGCCGCTCTTCCTCGCGCTCGTGCTGATCGAGGTCGCCGACCTCGTCTTCGCGGTGGACAGCGTGCCGGCCGTCTTCACGATCACGACCGACCCCTACATCGTCTACACCTCGAACATCTTCGCGATCCTGGGCCTGCGCGCGCTCTACTTCGCGCTGGCCGCGATCCTGCACCGCTTCGCCTACCTCAGGTACGCGCTCTCGCTGCTGCTGGTCTTCATCGGCTCGAAGATCTTCGTGGCCGACCTGATGGGCTGGGAGAAGTTCCCGCCCGCCTGGTCGCTCGGCATCACCTTCGCGATCCTCGGCGCGGGCGTCGCCTTCTCGCTCTGGAAGACAGGCGGGCGGCTGCCGCCGGCCCTGCCGGAGCCCTTGGCAAAGCCCCTGGCGGAGCCCCTGCCGGAGCCGCGCCCGTGATCGCCCCTCCTATCCGCCGGCCGCATCCCGCGCCGGCCTCTCCCGGAGACCCGACCTTGTCGCCGACCCTCGACCGGACCCCGACCGATCCCGACGCGCCCGAAGCGCCGCATGTCCCGCCAGACCTGCTGGCCGCGGGCGCCATCGCCGCGGCGGCCGCCGCCTTCGCGCTTGCGCCGCCGCCCATCGCGCCCGCGCCTCCGCCCGCGCACGAGGAGGAGGACAACGAAGCCCTCTGCGTCACCTGCGGCCTGTCGCTTCCGGCCGCCGAGACCGAATGCGCCTTCTGCGCCCATGCCCGGGCCGCAAAGGGCAACTCCGCCGCACGGCTCGTCCGCCACTGGCTCGTCTTCCTCCTGGCGATGCTCGCCGTCTTCGGCGCAGGCTGGATCATCGCGCCCTAGACATAGGCGAGGCCGCCCAGCGCGGAATGGTGCCGCTCCAGCCCGTCGAGGCGGCGCATCGCGTCCTCCGGAAGTTCGAAGTCGAAGACGTCGAAGTTCTCGCGGACATGGCCGATGTCACCGGCCTTGGGCAGGGGCACGGTGCGCCGCTGGAGGTTCCAGCGCAGGATGACCTGGGCGGGCGTCCTGCCCTGGGCCTCGGCGATCTCGGCGAGGCGCGGATCGTCGAGGAGTTCGCCGCGCGTGAGCGGCGAATAGGCCTGGAGCACGATGCCCCGCGCGCGGTGATGCTCGAGAAGGTCGGGGGCGTGGCCGAAGGGGGTCCATTCGACCTGGTTCACGACCGGCAGCACGCCCGTCGCCTCGGCCAGCGCGTCGAGCATCGGCGCGGCGTAGTTGCTGACCCCGATGTCGCGCACGAGGCCGTCCCGCTGCGCCGCGATCAGCCCGCGCCAGAGCGCCTCGCCCGCGCCCTCGGGCGGCGGGCGGTGGATCAGGGTCAGGTCCGCGTGGTCGAGGCCAAGCTCGGAGAGGTCGCGCTCCATCGCGTCGAGCGGATCGTCGTCCTCCTCGATCTTGGTGACGACGAAGACCGCGTCCCGGTCGAGATCGCAGCGGGCAAGGCCCTCGCCGATGCCCTTCTGGCTGCCGTAGTCGACGGCGGTGTCGATCATCCGGCAGCCGGCGTCGAGCGCGGCCAGGACCGCATCGGCGGTGTTCTCCGCCAGTTTCCAGGTCCCGAGGCCGATCACAGGCATGTGCCGTCCGGTGTGGAGGGGAATGCGCGTCGTGGCGTCCATGGCGGTGCTCCCGTGTCGTGAGGCTCCTGCCCCAACCCGCGAGCGCATCCGCCGTTCCGCTCAGAAGCCCACGTCGTCGCCGCCCTTGAGGCCGAGGATCGCGCGCGCCTCCTCCGGGGTCGCGAGCGACAGGCCGAGCCCCTCGACGATCCGGCGCGCCTTCTCCACCTGCTGTGCGTTCGACCGCGCAAGCTCCCCCTTCGCGATCCAGATACTGTCCTCGAGGCCCACGCGGATGTTGCCGCCGAGCGACAGCGCCTGCGTCGCGATGCGGAACTGGTCCTTGCCCGCACCGAGGACCGACCACCGCAGGTCCGCGCCGAAGAGCCTGTCCGCGGTGCGCTTCATGTGCATGACGTCCTCGGGATGCGTGCCGATCCCGCCCAGAAGCCCGAAGACCGACTGCACGAAGAACGGCGGCCGGACGAGGCCGCGCTCCACGAAATGCGCGAGGTTGTAGAGGTGCGAGATGTCGTAGCACTCGAACTCGAAGCGCGTCCCGTTGCCCTGGCAGGTCTCGAGCATGTACTCGATGTCCTTGAAGGAGTTGCGGAAAACGAGGTCGCGCGAGCCCTCGAGATGCTCGCGCTCCCAGTCGTGCCGGAACTCGGTGTACTTCGCCAGCAGCGGGAAGAACCCGAAGTTCATCGAGCCCATGTTGAGCGAGGCGACCTCGGGCCGGTAGCGCGCGGCGGGGCCGGCGCGCTCGGCCACGGTCATGTAGGGCGAGCCGCCCGTGGTGATGTTCACGACGGCGTCCGTCGCCTGCTTGATGCGCGGCAGGAAGGGGGCGAAGGCCTCGGGCGACTGGTCGGGGCGGCCCGTCACCGGATCGCGCGCGTGCAGGTGCAGGATCGCGGCGCCCGCCTCCGCCGCGCCGATGGCCGCCTCCGCGATCTCGTCGGGCGTGACGGGGAGATGGGGCGACATGGAAGGCGTGTGGATCGCCCCCGTGACCGCGCAGGTGATGATGACCTTGCCCGTCATTCGGTTCCCCTTCAGAGGCTCTCGAGGTTGCCGTCGACCGGCAGGCTCTGCCCCGAGACGTTGCGCCCCGCCTCGGAGATCAGGAAGGCGGCCATCGCGGCCACGTCCTCGGGCGGGGTCATGCGGCGGAGCGAGATGCGCGAGACGTATTCCTCGGTCATGTCGGCATGGCTCACGCCTACCTGCGCCGCGCGGGCGGCAATGACGCGCTCGATCCTCGGGCCCTCGATGATGCCGGGGAGGATCGCGTTCGCGCGGATGCCGTGGCCGCCGAGTTCCTTGGCGAGGCTCTGCGTCAGCCCGATGACCCCCCACTTCGCCGCCGAATAGGGCGTGCGGTAGGCATAGCCGAAGCGCCCCGCGGCGGAGGAGATGTTCACGATCGAGCCGCCGCCCGCTTCCTTCAGCATCGGCACGGCGCGTCGCGCGCAGAGGAATTGCCCGGTCAGGCACACGTCGAGGCAGCGCCGCCAGTCCGCGGGCTCGATCTCCTCCACGCCGCCGGTGGGGCCCGCGATGCCGGCGTTGTTCACCAGCGCGTCGAGGCCGCCCATCCGCTCCCTTATCTTGTAGAAGAATCCATCGACCTGTGCCTCCTCCGAGACGTCTGCGATCTCCGCCACCTCGGCGCCGAGCTCCGCCGCCGCACGCGCGAGGGCCGCCTCGTCAACGTCGCAGATGGCGAGCCGCGCGCCCTGCCCCGCGAGCGTCCGCGCGATGGCGAGGCCGATGCCCGCGCCGCCCGCCGTCACCGCGACGCGCCGACCGGCGAGCCCCGGAAGGCGCATTTCCGTGTCCGACCCCATGAACGCCCTCCCCCGGCCTCCCGTCCCCAGGCGCGACTAGAGCATCATCGCGCCGGCGCTGTCCAGAATGCGGACCTCAGGCGCGGCTGCGGCGGACGCGCGCCGCGCGGATCGCGGCGATGGCGGCCTGCGTGCCGTCGATCACGGGCACTCCGCAGCGTGCCTCCAATCGCGGCGCAAGACCGGCGAGCGGCCCGCCGCCCAGGACGATCTTCGCGGCCCCCTCGGCGGCGCAATCGCGGCAGAGCTCGAGGAGCGGATCGAACAGGCGTTCGGCCACCTCCGCCGGGTCGTGGCCGAGGGGGGTGGGAGGGCTCGCGATGCGGATGAGCCGATGCGCCACGCCATGCTCCTCCGCCTTGCGATGGAGCGGCGGCGCCACCTCGGGCGCGAAGGTCACGATGGCGAAGGCTGCGTCCGCACGCCTGACGGCCTCGAAGGCCGCCTCGGCGATGCCCACCACGGGCAGGCCCGGCCGCGCGGCGCGCACCTCGGCCGCGCCCGTGTCGCCGAAGGAGGCGAGCACGATTCCGTCGACCGGATCACGATGCGCCGCGACGGCAGCCAGCACGCCCTCCGTCGCCGCCCGCGCGTCGTCCTCCGTCACGATGAGCGCGGGGCCGGATGCCGCGGAGAGGGTCGTGAACCTGTCGCCCGGCCGCGCCACCGCCTGCGCCGCGGCGTCGATCCGCGCGGTCACGCCCGCCGACGTGTTCGGATTGACGATGAGAAGCCGCATCACAGGATGACCGAGGGCAGCCACAGCACGATGGCCGGGAAGACGTTGACGAGGATCAGCGCCACCAGCATCGCGAGCAGGAACCACATCAGCGACGGGATGATCTTGGCGATGGAGATCTTCGCGATGGCGCAGGTGATCAGCACGACCGAGGCCACCGGCGGCGTCTGTTGCCCGATGCCGAGGTTGATCGTCAGGATCAGCCCGAAATGCACGCGGTCGATGCCGAGCTGGTCGGCCAGCGGCAGGAAGATCGGCACCAGCATCAGGATCGCGGGGGTGCCGTGGATGATCGTGCCCGCGAGCAGGAAGAAGATGTTAATGGCCGCGAGCACCACCCAGTAGTTGTCCGAGATCCCGAGGATCGCCTGCGCGATGTCCTGCGGGATGCGCTGGTTCGTCAGGTACCAGCCAAGCAGCGTCGAGGTCGCCACGATGAACATCAGCATCGCGCTGCGCTTGCCCGCGATGCGGAACGTGTCGAGCAGGTTGCCCAGCCGGATCGTGCGGTAGAGGAAGGCCGCCAGCACGATCGACCAGAAGGCGGCGATGGCGCCGGCCTCGGTCGCGGTGAAGATGCCGCCGAGGATGCCCACGAGGATCAGGATCGGCAGCGTCAGCGGGATCGCGGCGTCCTTTCCGGTCTCGATCACGCGGCGGAACCGGAACGCGCCCTCCGTCGGATAGCCGCGCCGGACCGAGATGACGTAGGCCGTGAACATCAGGAGCCCGCAGACGAGGATGCCCGGCAGGATGCCCGCCGCGAAGAGCTCGGCGATGGAGGCGTTGGCCACGTAGGCGTAGAGGATGAGGTTCAGCGACGGCGGCACGATGATCGCCATGGTCGCCGAGGTCGAGGTCACGGCGGCGGCGAAGGCGGCGGGGTAGCCGCGCTTCTTCATCTGCGGGATCATGACCGATCCGATGGCGGCCGCGTCCGAGGTGGCGGTGCCGGAGATCTCGGAGAAGAACAGCGATGTCAGGATGTTGACATGCGCCAGCCCGCCCCGGATGTGGCCCACGAGGCTGGAGGCGAAGGCGATCAGCTTCTCGGCGATCCGGCCCTGGTTCATCACCTCGCCGGCGATCATGAAGAGGAGCGCCGCCACCAGCAGGTAGTTGTTCGCGCCGCCGAAGGGGATGAGGCCGATGATCTGCGGCACCACGGCGGGGTCGAGCAGGATCATCGTCGCGGCGGTGATGCCGAGGACGAAGGCGATGGGCAGCCCCGCGATCAGCAGGACGACGAGAAGGATCAGGATGATCCAGCCGGGATCGAGGAACATCACGCGTCGCTTTCGGGAAGAAGGTCGTCGGGGGCGACCCGCCCGGTCAGGAGACCGGCGAGGCGCGTGAGGCTGATGAGCGCGATGAGCGCGCCGCCGAGCGGCATCGCCCAGCGGAAGAGGCCCATGGGCAGATCGACGGAAATGAGCATCCGGCTCCCGAAGCTCGCCGCCGCAATGCCGCCATACCAGGCGAGCAGCGCGCCGAAGCCCGCCATCAGGATCAGGTTCCCGGCCATCACCGCCCGCTTGAGGCCCGGGCGCATGATCCGCACCACGGCGTCGAAGCCGAGGTGCTCGGAGGTCCGCGTCAGGTAGGCCGCGCCGACGAAGGTCAGCACGGCGAGGATATGGGCAGGCAGTTCCTCCGACCAGGAGACGCTGTCGTTCAGCACGAAGCGCGTGAAGACCGCGTAGTTCAGCAGGCAGAAGAGCAGCCCGGCCAGCCCGATCACCGCCGCATCCAGCAGCCGCGTGAGCCAGGTGTCGATCACGTCGACGATATCGGCGATGCGGGTCATGGCCGGGCGCTCCGGTCGGTCACTGGATGCCGAGCGCGTCGCGCGTGGCGGCGATCATGTCGGCGCCGATCACGTCCACGAAGGTCGGGCTTTCGTAGAGCGGCGCGGCGGCGGCCTGGAAGGCTGCGAAGTCGATCTCGTTGATCGCGATGCGGTCGGCGAGCGCGGCCACGACCTCGGCGTCCGTCGTGTCGCCCCACTCGAAGGTCCAGGGCGCGACCTCGGCCGCGACGGTCATCACCGCGTCGCGCAGGTCGGGCTCGAGGCCCGCGAGGTAGGGCTCGCCGAACACCAGGAAGGTCGGGAGGTAGACGTGGTTCGACAGGGACATGTAGGCCTGCACCTCGTAGAGGCGCGCGCTCTCGACGATCTGGGCGGGGTTCTCCTGCCCGTCGATCACGCCCTGGTCGAGCGCGGAATAGACCTCGCCGAAGGACAGCGGCGTGGCATTGGCGCCGAGGGTGTTGAACATCTCGACGCGCTGGCGGCTGGTGGGGGTGCGGATCTTCAGCCCCTCGAGGTCGGCGGGCACGACGATGGGGCGCACATCGTTGGTGATCTGGCGGAAGCCGTTATCCCACATCGCGGCCAGAACCATGCCGGTGCCCTCGAAGCCCTCGGCCAGCATCTCGCCCGCCGGGCTCGCCGCGAAGGTCTGCACGGCAGCGCGATCCTCGAAGAGGTAGGGCAGGTCGAAGATCGCCGTGCGCGGGTTGATCTGCGCGACGGCGGATGCCGAGAGCGAGGCCTGGTGCGTGCCGAGACCGAGGCCGGCGAGCACGTCCTCCTCGGAGCCGAGCGTGTTGCCCATGAAGATCTGGACGTCGATCGCGCCCCCTGTCGCGGCCTCGAGGCGCGTCTCGTATTCCTGCAGGAAGACGTGCGCGAAGGAGCCCTCGGGCAGCGAGGAGTTGATCTGGAGCACGGACTGGGCGGCAGCGACGCCCGGCAGCGCGATGAGGACGGCGCCGGCGAGGGCGGTGGTTCGAAGGAGACTCATGACACGATCCTTTCCTTGGGAGGCGGGATGAAGGCGATGCGTCATGCAAGATGGATTTCATGTGCGGCACCACATGAAATTTTAATTTCTCTTCGTTCGGCGGGAGCGGTTTCCGGAACGCCCAAGAGATGAGCGCGAATTCCGGCCCGATGGTCACGGTTTTCGCGCGGCGCCGGGCTCAGAGCTCGTCGAGGGAATCGTGCATGTCCTCGATGGCGCGCAGCCGCTCCCGCCCCGCGGTGCCGGAGGCCTCGATCGCGCCCGAGGCCAGCAACCCGCAGATCGCCATCACCCCCACGTGGTCGAAGAGCGGCCCGCTGCCGACCGTGCTGCAGGGAAGGCGCCAGCGCGCGGGCATGGCATCGAGCGCCGGAAGGTCGCCGATGAGCGCCGTCTGCGCGCCGCTTTCGCGCAGCACGCCGAGCAGCGCCGCAAGCTGCCTCGGCGGTCGACGCAACGCGAGGATGACGACGCAATCCTCGGGTCCGAGACCCGCGAGGCTTTCGGACAGCGTTTCGCCGTCCTTCGGCAGCGTGAAGACGTTCGCGCGCACCTGCATGATCTGCCACGAGAGGTAGCGCGCGAAGGGCTGACCCGCGCGGAAGCCCACGACCCAGAGCCGGGGCGCGGCCACCATCGCGGCCACGAGGTCCGCGACCTCGGCCTCGTCGAGCTGCGCGAGGGTCCGCTCGAGGTTGGCGCGGCCATGGTCGA
>NZ_JBQLZP010000556.1:0-2846 GCF_052168335.1 Roseicyclus sp.
CACCGCGTAGGCCAGGGCCGCCAGCACGACCGCGCCGCCCGCGATGCGCCGGAGCGTGCGGTCGGAGGCCTCGCGCAGGGACCACAGGACGAGGCCGAGGATCGCGTAGAGGATCAGGATGTCCCCCGCGAAGACGAGGAAGGCATGGGCGATCCCGATGAGGAAAAGCCCCCCGAGCCGCCGCAGGTAGGTCTGCCCCGCGGGCCGTCCGCGCCGCGCGGCGCTGGCCAGCTGCACGCCGAAGCCCCAGCCGAAGAGGAAGGAGAAGAGGACGAAGAACTTGCCGTGCACCAGCAGCGCCGTGCCGGTCGCGGCGAGCCGGTCGAGTCCCTCGGAAGGCGGGATCGCCAGCGCGTCGTAGGGCAGCGCGAGATAGGGGATGTTCGCGATGCAGATGCCGTAGAGCGCGACGGCGCGCAGCAGATCGACCTCGGGGGCGCGGGAAGCGGACATGGGAACCTCCATTTGAGCAATTGCTCAACTCGTCATGACGCCTTATTGAGCATCCGCTCAACATCTGTCAAGATGTTTCCCGGGCGCAACGGGGCGAGGCCATGCGGAAAGAGGACAGGCGCGAGGAACTGGTCGCGGCGGCGGCGGAGCTGATCGCCGGGCGCGGGCTGGCCTCGGTGCGCACGCGCGACGTGACCGCGCGGGCGGGCGTGGGCGTCGGGCTTCTCAACCACTACTTCACCTGGTCCGAGCTGCGCGCCGAGGCGCTGGGGCGCGTGCTGGGGCAGGGGCGCGACCGGCTCCTCGGCCTCGGGGCCACGACGCCGCCCGCGCGGCGCGACGCGCTCCTCCGCGCGGCCTTCGACGCCGGGAACGATCCGCTCTGGCAGGTCTGGGTCGAGGCGGGCGAGGCGGCGCGCACCGACCCCGCGCTGGCCCGGGTGCTGGAGGCGGCGATGGACGCTTTCGTGGCGGATGTCGCGGCGCTGATCGCCGAGGGCGCGGCGTCCGGCGACTGGACCTGCCCCGACCCCGAGGGCGCGGCGATCCGGCTCCTCGCGCTCCATGACGGGCTTCTCGGCCACCTGATGAGCGGCGTGCCCGCGCTGACGCGGGAGGAGTGCATGGCCCATCTCGCCCATGTCTTCGCGCTGGAATGTCCGGCGGTCCGGTAATGGCCGGGGTGGCGGGAGGCGCGGCCTGCCTGTATTCACGGCGGAACACGGACGAAGGACGCGAGGCATGATCCCGGTTCAGGGTTTCGAGGGGCAGAAGGTCGTGGTGCTGGGGCTCGGGCGCTCGGGCCTGTCGGCGGCGCGCGCGCTGCGCGCGGGCGGGGCCGAGGTGCTGGCCTGGGACGACGGCGCGGCGGGGCGCGCGGCGGCCGACGCCGAGGGCTTCACCGTCGCCGATCCGATGGGGCGCGACGCGCTGCTCGGGGTCGCCTGTCTCATCACCTCGCCCGGCATCCCGCATCTCTACCCGCAGCCGCACCGCGTCATCGCCGCCGCGATGGAGGCCGGTATCCCGGTGGACAACGACATCGGCCTGTTCTTCCGCTCGCTCGCCACGGGCGGATGGGCCGATCTCGACACGCCGCCGCGCATCGTCGCGGTGACGGGCACGAACGGCAAGTCCACGACCTCGGCCCTGATCGCGCATCTCCTCGAGAGCGCCGGGATGGCCGTCGAACTCGCCGGGAACATCGGGCGCGGCGTTCTCGACATCGACCCGCCGGGGGAGGGCGCGGTGATCGTGCTCGAGCTCAGCTCCTACCAGATCGAGCTCGCCCGCGCGCTCACCCCCGACATCGCGGTCTTCACGAACCTCACCTCCGACCATCTCGACCGGCACGGCGGCATGGGCGGCTACTTCGCCGCCAAGCGCCGCCTCTTCGCCGAGGGCGGGCCGGACCGCGCGGTGATCGGCGTGGACGAGCCCGAGGGGCGCTATCTCGCCAACCAGATCGCCGAGGGGCCGGGCGACGGGCGGCTCATCCGCGTCTCGGCGCGCAGGATCTCGGGGCCCGGCTGGGACATCACCACGCGCAAGGGCTGGCTGTCGGAATGGCGCAAGGGGCGGCAGGTGGCCTCGATCGACCTCCGGCCGATGATCGGGCTGCCGGGAGCGCACAACCACCAGAACGCCGCCTGCGCCTATGCGGTGGCGCGCGCGCTCGGCCTCGCGCCGAAGACGCTCGAGGACGCGCTCGCCACCTTCACCGGCCTCCCGCACCGGAGCCAGCGGGTGGCCGAGATCGGCGGCGTGGCCTACGTGAACGACAGCAAGGCCACCAATGTCGATGCCGCGATCAAGGCGCTCTCGGCCTTCCCGCGCATCCGCTGGATCTGCGGCGGCCTCGCCAAGGAGGGCGGGATGGAGGCGCTGGCGCCCGCCGCGGGCAACGTGGTCAAGGCCTACGTCATCGGGCGCGAGGCCGCGTCCTTCGCGCTGGCGCTGGGCGAGGTGCCGCACGAGGTCTGCGGCGACATGGGCACGGCGGTCGCGCGCGCGGCGGCGGAGGCGGAGCCGGGGGACACCGTCCTCCTCGCGCCCGCAGCGGCGAGCTTCGACCAGTACGACAATTTCGAGCGGCGGGGCGAGGACTTCGCCCGCCACGTGGAGGCGCTGAAGGGCGGCTGAGACGGGAGGGCGGGGCCATGGCGGGACGTTGGGCGAAGCGGGCGCTGATCCTTCTTCTCGTGCTGGCGCTGGCCTACCCGGTCGCGGGCGGCTACGTGCTCTGGCGCGTGGCCTCCGGCATCCTGACGGTCGGGCCGCTGGCCGAGGCGCTGGGCGCGGCCCCGCGTCCGGAGGAGCCGCTGGCGCTCGGCTACCGGGGCGACCCGGAGGCGGCGCTGGGCCTGCCCTACCGCGAGGTCGGGATCGGGACG
>NZ_JBQLZP010000557.1:0-1598 GCF_052168335.1 Roseicyclus sp.
TGGAGGGCGACGGGGCGTCCGCATGGCCGCGCCAGTCGCCGCCCCGCTGCGCCGGAAGGGTCTCGGCCACCGAGCGAAGCCGGATCACCGAGCCTTCGGTCCGGTCGATCGCCTCCGAGAAGGTCTCGACCACCGGGCGAAGCCCCTCGAGAGCCGCCATGAGCTTGCGTATCCGCCGGTGGAGATAGAAGGCATAGCAGACGGCGCCGCACAGGAGCGCGAGGATGATGGCATCGACAATATGCGTCATGGGGCCCTGACCTCCCTGGTTTCCACGTCTTCGGTGATCTGGATGGCGACCGAGCCGTTCCCCCGCCGGCCCGCCATCCCGAGAAAGATCGTCCTTCCTCCGCAGGCGATGCGCGCCGGATCGGCCGCGAGAAGTCCCAGATCGAGCGTCATTCCGGGCGTCCAGCCCAGCGCGTCGCCGAGGCGGACCTCGCCCTCGCCGATCACGGCCGTGACCTTGACGCGCGCGGACGCGATCATCGCCGACATCTCCTGGCGCCAGCCGGCGGCTTCGGGCGGGGTCCGCTGCGCCACGGGGCGCGACAGGAGCTCGATATCGGCGCCGAAGAGGGACATGGGCAGGATCGCCTTGAACGTTCCCACCGCAGGGCCCGCCTCGAGCGAGACCTCCGCCACGATGCAGCGCCCTTCGGGCATGTCGAGGTCCTCGTCGTCGGCGCCCGTCTTCAGATCGAGAAGGCGTCCCGAGACCTTGCGCAGGGGCGACACCGCCTCGCCGAGGGCAGCGGCGGCACGGTCGAGCAGGCGCTGTGCGATGCGGCGCTCCAGCGGCGTGAGGGCGCGGTCCGCGCCGGCGTCCTCCTCCGTCTCGCCGCCGAGAATCCTGCCGACGAGGCACAGGAGGACCGGCCGGTCGATCGACATCAGGACTTCGCCCGTCCAGGGCCGCGCCTCGGCCGTCGCGAGAACGCCCGTCACGGCGCTCCGCTCCTCCTCCCAGGTCGGATAACGGATCCCGAGCGCGGCGGAGGCGACATCGCGCCCGGTCATCTCGGCAAGGGCCGGACCCAGGTTTCCGCCGAAGCGCAGGAGCGCGTCGTCGAGCCGCCCGAGGCGCAGCGGGCGCTCCGCCGCGGCGCGGATCATCAGTTCCTCGACATCGGCGGGCTCCGGCGTCGCCGCCTTCTGGGCGGTGCGCTTCATTGGATCACCAGGTCGACGACGAGGACTTCGCGCGGAGCCTCCGTCTCGGCCAGGCTGCGCGCCCGGTGAAGGAGTTCTGCCCTCAGCCGCGCGAGGCCCGCCGACCCCCTCAGGTCGCGCTCGTTCAGCAGGCGGAGATAGTCGATGTAGCTGTCGCGGATGTAGACGGAGCGTTCCGCCAGCCGCTCCGCCCCCATGGACGCGGAGTCGTAGACGAGCGCCAGGTTAAGCTTGAGGAACCGCTGCGTCTCGCGGCCCGACGCCGTCGTGGCGGCGATGTTCACGATGATCTCGTCGAGAGGCGCCACGACGAGGGTTTCCGCGGGCATGGCGGCATGCTCGCCACCCTCCGCCTCCGCGTGCTCGCCTTCGGTCCGGTCGGCCGCGGCGTCCGCGACCTCCTCGGCCTCGTCGCCGCTTATCAG
>NZ_JBQLZP010000558.1:0-1612 GCF_052168335.1 Roseicyclus sp.
GTCTCGCGCATCGCGCGCTCCATCGAGCCGGTGATCCGGTCGGCATACATGATGACGCGCCCCTCGGCGTTCCGCGCCGCCCGCCCGATCGTCTGGATCAGCGAGGTCTCCGAGCGCAGGAACCCCTCCTTGTCCGCATCGAGGATCGCGACCAGCCCGCATTCCGGAATGTCGAGCCCCTCGCGCAGGAGGTTGATGCCCACCAGCACGTCGAAGGCCCCGAGGCGGAGGTCGCGCAGGATCTCGATCCGCTCGAGCGTGTCGATGTCGGAATGCATGTAGCGCACGCGGATGCCCTGCTCGTGCAGGTACTCGGTCAGGTCCTCGGCCATGCGCTTGGTCAGCGTGGTGGCGAGCACGCGGAAGCCCTTGGCCGCCGTCTTGCGGATCTCGTCGAGGAGGTCGTCGACCTGCATCTCGACGGGCCGGATCTCGACCTGCGGATCGAGGAGGCCGGTGGGCCGGATCACCTGCTCGGTGAAGACGCCGCCGGCCTGGTCCAGCTCCCAGTCCGCGGGCGTCGCCGAGACGAAGACCGATTGCGGGCGCATCGCGTCCCATTCCTCGAACTTGAGCGGGCGGTTGTCCATGCACGACGGCAGGCGGAACCCGTGCTCGGCCAGCGTGAACTTGCGCCGGTAGTCGCCGCGATACATGCCGCCGATCTGCGGCACGGTGACGTGGCTCTCGTCGGCGAAGACGATGGCGTTGTCGGGGATGTATTCGAAGAGGGTCGGCGGCGGCTCGCCCGGCGCGCGGCCGGTGAGGTAGCGCGAGTAGTTCTCGATCCCGTTGCACGAGCCCGTGGCCTCCAGCATCTCGAGGTCGAAGTTCGTGCGCTGCTCGAGCCGTTGCGCCTCGAGGAGCTTGCCCTCGCCGACGAGCTGGTCGAGGCGCTGGGCGAGCTCGGCCTTGATCCCCTTCACCGCCTGCTGGAGCGTCGGGCGGGGCGTGACGTAGTGCGAATTGGCATAGACGCGCACGCGGTCGAAACCGTCGGTCTTCTGGCCGGTCAGGGGGTCGAACTCGGTGATCGATTCCAGCTCCTCGCCGAAGAAGGAGAGCTTCCAGGCCCGGTCCTCGAGGTGGGCGGGCCAGATCTCGAGGCTGTCGCCCCGCACGCGGAAGGAGCCGCGCGTGAAGGCCTGGTCGTTGCGGCGGTACTGCTGGGCCACGAGATCGGCCATCACCTTGCGCTGGTCGTATTCGCGGCCGGCGTAGAGGTCCTGGGTCATCGCGCCGTAGGTCTCGACCGAGCCGATGCCGTAGATGCAGGAGACCGAGGCGACGATGATCACGTCCGGCCGCTCCAGCAGCGCGCGGGTTGCGGCGTGGCGCATCCGGTCGATCTGCTCGTTGATCTGCGCGTCCTTCTCTATGTAGGTGTCGGTACGCGGGACATAGGCCTCGGGCTGGTAGTAGTCGTAGTAGGAGACGAAGTACTCCACCGCGTTGTCCGGGAAGAACGACTTCATCTCGCCGTAGAGCTGCGCCGCGAGTGTCTTGTTCGGCGCCAGGATCAGGGTCGGCCGGCCGAGATTGGCGATCACATGCGCCATGGTGAAGGTCTTGCCCGAGCCGGTGACGCCGAGCAGCACTTGGTCACGCTCGC
>NZ_JBQLZP010000559.1:0-13852 GCF_052168335.1 Roseicyclus sp.
CAAGGCCCCCCCGGGCGTGGCTCTGTCACATCGGCGGCGGCCCCGTGAAGAAGCCGTTTCCGGCCCCTCGCCGTGCCCAATGCGCGCATGCGCGATGATGCTGTGATTCAAGCATCCGGCGCAACATGCAATTTCCCGCGCCGCCCGCGCTGTGGCCCGTCTACCGCCGCCGCTCCCGCAGCCAGCGCAGGAACGGCTTCACGTCGAGCGCCGCGATCGCGATGCCGAGCGGGATCATCCAGAGCCCGAAGACCGGCAGGAAGGCGAGGACGCCGCCCATCATCAGGAGGAGGCCGATGACGATCCGCCCCCCGGGCGGCACGCGCTGGCGCACGCGCACCAGCGTCCGCTTGAACCAGTTGGTCCAGCGGCGCCAGTCGGCCTCAGAGACGAACCGCGAGAGGAACGCAGGACGTGCGATGATCACTTCTCCATGGCCTCCAGCTGGTCGATGAAGCCTTCGATCATCGACAGGCCCTTGTCCCAGAACGCCGGATCGCTCGCGTCGAGGCCGAAGGGCGCGAGCAGGTCCTTGTGGTGCTTCGATCCGCCCGCCTTCAGCATCTCGAAATACTTCTCCTCGAAGCCCGGCGTTCCCTCCTCGTAGACGGCGTAGAGCGCGTTCACGAGGCCGTCGCCGAAGGCGTAGGCGTAGACGTAGAAGGGCGAGTGGACGAAGTGCGGGATGTAGGCCCAGAAGGTCTCGTAGCCTTCCATGAACTCGAAGACGGGCCCGAGGCTCTCGCCCTGCACGGACATCCAGAGCGCGTTGATGTCGTCAGGTGTCAGCTCGCCTCCGCGCCGCGCCTCGTGCAGCTTGCACTCGAAGTCGTAGAAGGCGATCTGGCGCACGACCGTGTTGATCATGTCCTCGACCTTGCCGGCCAGCAGCACCTTGCGCGCGGCGTCGTCCTTCGCGCCCTCCAGCATCTTGCGGAAGGTCAGCATCTCGCCGAAGACGCTCGCCGTTTCGGCCAGCGTCAGCGGCGTCGAGGACAGGAGCTCCCCCTGGCCGGCGGCGAGGCGCTGGTGCACCCCGTGGCCGAGCTCGTGGGCGAGCGTCATCACGTCCCGCGGCTTGCCGAGGTAGTTGAGCATCACGTAGGGATGCACGTCCGAGACGGTCGGGTGCGCGAAGGCGCCGGGCGCCTTGCCCTCCTTGACGCCCGCGTCGATCCAGCCGTCGGTGAAGAAGGGCTCGGCCAGCTCCGCCATCTTCGGGTCGAAGCCCGCATAGGCCTCCGTCACGATGCGGCGCGCCTCGTCCCAGCCGACGATCCGCGTCTCCTCCATCGGCAGCGGCGCGTTGCGGTCCCAGACCTGCAGCTTGTCGAGGCCGAGCCACTTGGCCTTCAGCGCGTAGTAGCGGTGGGAAAGGCGCGGGTAGGCGGCGACGACCGCGTTCCTCAGCGCCTCGACCACCTCGGGCTCGACATGGTTGGCGAGGTGGCGCGACATCTGCGGGCTCGGCAGCTTGCGCCAGCGGTCGGTGATCTCCTTCTCCTTCGCCAGCGTGTTGTGGACCCGCGCGAAGAGCGGCAGCCGCGCCTGGAAGGTCTCGGCCAGCGCGCGGGCGCCCGCCTCGCGCTTGGCGCGGTCCTGCTCGGTCAGGCAGTTCAGCGTCGCCTCGATGCCGAGCGTCTCGCCGTCGACCTCGAAGCTCAGCCCCGCGATCGTCTCGTCGAAGAGCTTGTTCCAGGCGCTGGCGCCTACGACGGAGGTGTCGTGGAGGAACTTCTCAAGCTCGTCCGAGAGCTGGTAGGGCTTCATCGCCCGCATCCGGTCGAGCACGGGACGATAGCGCGCGAGGTCGGCATCCTCGGCCATCAACGCCTCGTAACGGTCGTCGGGGATGCGGTTGAACTCCAGCCCGAAGAACACGAGCGGCGTCGTGTAGGTCGTGATCCGGTCCTGCATGTCGGACATGAACTTGGCCCGGACGGGGTTCGTCGTCTGCTGGTAGTAGCGCAGGCCCGCGTAGGACATGACGCGCCCGGCCTTCATGTCGATCGCCTCGTAACGGCGGATGCAGGTCAGGAGGTCGGCGGCGGACAACTCGGCCAGCCTGCCCTCGTAGTCCCCGGCGAAGGCCGCGCACTCGGTCTCGAGCCAGGCGAGGTCGCGCTCGACCTCGGGCGCGTCCTGCGCGGCGTAGAGGTCCGAGAGGTCCCAGTCCGGCAGATCGCCCAGCGGCTTGCCGCCCGCCTCGGCGGCGTCCTTGAGGGGAAGGGGGGCAGGGGCGGGGAAGGGCAGGCGCATGGGAACCTCGTGTCGCGGAACGTCAGCCCCTCATATGCGCGCGCCGGGCCCCGGTCTCAACCCTCCGGGCGCCGGTCGTTGCGCGGCGGGTTGGGGCTCGAGACGTCGAGAACGGTGCCGTCGTGGCCCGGCAGGACTTACCAGCCGAAATCGCCGCGTCGCGTCATGCCGAGCAGGGTTTCGCAGAAGGCGGCGGTCGCTTCGACGTCGGTGGCGAGCGGGTTCGTGATCGCGCGGTTCACGGGGCCCCATACATCAGTGCACGGAAAGATACACTGATGTATGGTTTCTCGCCCGTCAATGCACTTGTGTATGCCGATGCCTTTGGACAGACTGCCGCCATGACTCGGCTGGACAAGACCGACTGGCTCGACTTCGCCCTCGGACAACTGGCCGAGAAGGGGCACGACGCGCTCAAGGCGCAGACGCTGGCGGCCGCCCTCGGCGTGACCCGCGGCAGCTTCTACTGGCATTTCGAGGATCTCGACGCCTTCAAGCGCGACCTCGTCGCCCACTGGACGGACCGGACCAGCGAGGAACTGGTGCGTGCAGTGGTGCGCGAGGGCGATGCGGAGGCGCAGCTTCGCGGCCTCATGCGGCGCGCGTTCCGGTCCGGCGCGGCGCTCGTGCGCGCCATGCGCGCCTGGGCGGTCGTCGATCCCGATGTCGCCGGGCACGTCGCGGCGGTCGACTGGCGGCGCATCCGTTTCGCGGAACAGTTGCTGGAAGCGCTGGGCGTGGCGGACGGCGAGATCGGCCCGAGGTCGCGAATGCTCTACTGGGCGGCCATCGGGCGCTTGATGATGGCGCGGACGGAGGGACAGGACCTCACGGATGCCGAGATCGAGGGGCTTGCCAGGATGGTCGCGGGCGCGGACCATACCTGAGTGTCCGGAGACTCCGAACGCGAGTGTATGGTCTAGAGCTCCACCGCGCCGTCCTCGCCCACCTCCGGCTCGGGCTCCGGCAGCGGCCGGTCGGGCAGGCGGCGGATGATGATGTCCCCGTTCGGCAGCCGCTCGGGCATCTCGTAGGCGGAGAGGTCGTCGATCAGGCTGCCGAGGGACTCGAGGAAGGGCATCATCTCCTCCTCGAAGAAAGGCCGCGCCTCCTCGAGCATGGGGCGCATCTCGTCCATCAACCCCTCGAGGATCATCCGCGACCCTTCGCGCAGCATGTCGAAGCCGCGCTCGGTCTCGCTCTCCTCCTGCGCGGTGGCGGGGGCGGCGAGAGCGGCGGCGAGGATCGCGATGGGCAGATACCGGGTCATAAGTCGAATATAGGCGATTGCAGCCTTCCGTTTAAGGGGAACCGTCCTCGGCGAGGTCGAGAGTCACCGGGAAATGGTCCGACGCGGCGAGGAGCGCGTGGCGCAACCCTTGGTCGGCGTAACAGTCGCGGTCGTCGAACGGGTGCCAGATCCGCCAGCGCCGCGCGAAGGGCCGGAGGTTCGGCGACACCATGATGTAGTCGAGCAGCGCCGAGAGCCACCGCCCCTCGGGCGCGATGTAGAAGCGCGCCGTCGTCGGCTGCGGCGAGATGCGGCTGCGCAGCGCGCGTCCGGCGTGCGGATCGTGGAGCCGCGCCTCGGGCGGGGCCGCGGTGCCGAGGATGATCTCGACGCCCGAGCGCCCGAAGAGCCCCTCGAACTCGTCGAGGCCGGGGCCGTCGTTGAGGTCGCCCGCGACGATCAGCCGGTCGCCCGCGGCGAGGTGCTCCTCCACGCGGCGGCGAATCCAGATACACTGGGCAAGCTGCTTGCGGCGGTTGGCGATGGCGAGGGCCATGGCCTCTTCCGGACCCTCGGCGCCATGCGGGGCCTTGGACTTCACGTGACAGCCGATGAGCCGGATGGTGCCGAGCGGCGTCTTCAGCTCCGCCTCGAGGGGCGGCTTGGAGAAGACGATCACGTCCTCGGTCGCGTCGATGTCGAGGTCGATGCGGAAGGCCGTGTCGAATCGCGGCGCGGCCAGTTCGGAAGGCGAGCGCCCGTGCTTACCCGTCAGCGGCCCGAGCGGGTCGTGCCGCGCCGAGATCACGTCGGGATCGTAGAGCAGCATCAGCTCCTGCTGGGTGTCGTTGGCGAAACCGGACAGGACTGTACGGGCGCGGATGCCGGCGGCCTCGGCGAAGACGGCGAGCGCGCGTTCCCCGTCGTGGCGGCGCGAGATGTCGGGGGCCTCGACCACGAGAACGGCGTCGGCGTCGATCGCCCGGAAGACCGTGCAGAGCGCGTCAATCTGTTCGGCCCGCGTCACGCCCTCGCGCGCCGACCACGCGCCGTCGCGCAGGAGATCGCCGGCGAGGTCGAAGAGGGCATGGAACCATTCGACGTTGTATGTGGCGATGCGCATGGGTTTCAGGCCGCGCCGCGCTCGGCCCGGATCGCGTCCCAGGCCGCGTTGATGGCGCTGAGGCGCCGCTCGGCCAGCTTCACCGCCTCCTCCGGCACGCCGCGGGCGAGCATCCGGTCGGGGTGCGTCGCCCGCGCCTCGGCCCGCCAGGCGGCGCGCACCGTCTCGAGGTCCGCGCCCGGATCGACGCCGAGGACGGCATAGGCATCCGTCTCGCCCGGCACGTTGCGCGCGCGCATCCGGCGGAACTCGGCCTCCTCCATGCCGAAGATCGCCGCGACGCGGGCGAGGAAGGCCTCCTCGCCCGGATGCCAGGCGCCGTCGGCGGCGGCGATGTGGAAGAGCCCCTCCATCAGGTCGCAGAGCACGCTGTCCCGCCCGCAGGGCGCGCCATCGGTGCGGAACATGGCGGCGACGCGCCGCGCGTAGTCCTCGAACCCCGCCACGTCCTCGCGGGCGAGGTTGAAGACCCGCGCCGCCGCACGTTCGTCCGATGGGGGGATGTGGAAGACCTCGCGGAAGGCCGCGACCTCGTCGCGCGTCACCCGGCCGTCGGCCTTCGCCATCTTCGCGCCGAGCGCGATGACGGCGATGGTGAAGGCGACCGTCCGCTCGGGCGGCGTGCGCAGCCGCTCGAACACGGCGGCCAGCCCCTCGCCCGCGCGGATCGCGGCCAGCGCCTCGGATATGCGGGTCCAGATCGACATGGCCCCGTTCTATCGCAAAGGCCGCGGGAACGTCAGGGCCAAGCCGACGCAGGGGCCTCAGAGAATCTTCTGCATCAGGACGAGGTCGTGCCAGCGGCCGAACTTCCACCCGACCTGGGGCAGGCGGGCCACCTCGCGGTAGCCGATGGCGGCATGGAAGGCGACGCCGTCCGTGTTCTCGCCCGAGACGCCGGCGAAGAGGGAATGTGCGCCCTGCGCCCGCAGCGCCGCCTCCACCTCGGCCATGAGCGCGCGCCCGAGGCCGCGGCCCCGCGCGCCGTCGGCGACGTGGATCGAATGCTCGAAGGTATGGGCATAGCCGGGCCCGCCGCGGAACTGGAAGGCGGTGACGAAGCCCGCGACCGCGCCGCCCTCCTCGGCCACGAGGAAGGGGAGGCCGTTCCCGATCGCCCGCGCGAGGTCGGCCTCGGTCTTCTCCAGCGTCGTGAAGGTCGCCACCGTCTCGCGGATGACGCGGTTCCAGATCCCGGCGATCTCCGCCGCGTCGCCCGGTCTCGCGGCGCGGATCACAGGACGACCTCGCCCCCCGGCGCCGCCAGCACCGCCTCCATGCGCGGCACCTCGGCCGCGTGGACGCTGACGCGGTCGTCCGAGATCAGCGGTGCGAGCGCGGCGCGGAGGGCCTCCGCCTCCGGCGAGTGGAGGCGGAGCGCGGTCAGACGCACGCCGAGGTCGGGCAGCCGCGGCGCGGGGTGCGCGGTGCCGTGCCACTCGATCAGCGCGGGGAAGAGGCCGCCGAAGGGCAGCTTGCCGTCCCGCGGCACCGCCATCCGCCAGGAGAAGTCGCCGCGCGCGAAGTCCCAGGGCACGCCCACGCCGTCGGGCGCGGCGGCGAGCGCCGCGTCGAGGTCGGGCGTCCGGCAGATCCAGGTCGTCGCCCGCGTGGCGCCGCGGAAGTTGTCGAGGTCGAACCAGCGCGGCTGCGACGGCCCCGGCGCGCCCGGCTCGATGGCGATGAGCTCGAAGTATTCCGAGGCCCCGAGCGAGAGGAGGCGGTTCCACGTCCCCATCGCGGCGTGCTGGCCGCCGGGGTTGAGCGCGAGGCCGAGCGCGGCCTCCACCTCCGCCGCGCCCGTCTCGAGCGCCTCCGTCGATACGGCGATGTGGTCGAGCGTCAGCATGGGGCATCCTCCTGCGGGTCCGGCCCTCGATTAGCGCGGTCCCGCGCGGCGGAAAAGGCCGCGCGAGTGTCGTTCGGGGCCTTGCGCTCGGGGGCGGGCCGGGATTGGCTCGGGCCATGACGGACGACACCGCCCCCGACCCCAAGGCCGCGCTCAGGAAGGCCGCCTTCGCCGCGCGCAAGGCCGCCTTCGCCGAGGCCGCGACCGCCGTGCCGGAGGCGACGCGCCACCTCCTGGCAGAGATCGGTTCCGCCGAAGGCCGCATCGTCTCGGGCTACATGCCGATCCGGACCGAGCTCGACCCCGTTCCCGCGATGGCCGCGCTCCACGCGCAGGGGGCGCGCATCTGCGTGCCGGTGATCGCCGGGCGCGGCCTGCCGCTCGACTTCGCCGAGTGGCGTCCGGGCGCGGCGATGGTCGAGGGGCCCTTCGGCGCGCTGATCCCCGAGGACGGCGCGCCGCTTGAACCCGACACGCTGATCGTGCCGCTCGTGGCCTTCGACCGGGGGATGGCGCGGCTCGGCTATGGCGGGGGGTTCTACGACCGGACGCTGGCGCGCCTCAGGGCCACGGGCCGGCCCCGCGCCATCGGCTTCGCCTTCGCCGCGCAGGAGGTGCCGCGCCTGCCCTCCGATCCCACCGACGCGCCTCTCGACGTCATCGTGACCGAACGCGGCATCCTCCGCCCCTGAGATCGCGGCTGGACGCAGGCCCCGCCACGCCCTAAGCCCAAGGACATGAGACTCCTCTTCCTCGGAGACGTGATGGGCCGCGCGGGCCGGGAGGCCGTGATCGCGGCGCTCCCCGGACTGCGCCGCGACTGGCGGCTCGATTTCGTCGTGGTCAACGGCGAGAACGCGACCTCGGGTGCGGGCCTCTCGGCGGCCCACGCCAAGGCCCTTCTCGACGCGGGCGCGGACGCCATCACGCTCGGCGACCATGCCTTCGACCAGCGCGACATGCTCCAGTTCATCTCGGGCGAACCGCGCGTGCTGCGTCCGCTCAACTTCGCCAAGGGCGCGCCGGGGCAGGGCGCGCGCCTGTTCGAGGCGCCGGGCGGGCGCAAGGTCTTCGTCGCGCAGGCGCTGGGCCAGGTCTTCATGAAGCGGCCCTTCGACGACCCGTTCTCGGCGCTCGACGGCGCGCTGCGCAGCTACCCGCGCGGCGGCCTCGCCCAGGCGGTGATCGTCGACATCCACGCCGAGGCGACCTCCGAGAAGATGGCGACGGGCCATTTCTGCGACGGCCGGGCCAGCCTCGTGGTCGGCACGCACACCCATGTGCCGACGGCCGACGCGATGATCCTGCCGCGCGGGACGGGCTACCTCAGCGACGCGGGCATGTGCGGCGACTACGATTCCGTCATCGGGATGCACAAGGAAGAGCCGCTCCGCCGCTTCGTGACCGGCATGTCGAAGGAGCGCTTCACGCCGGCGGCCGACGCCGCCACGCTCTCGGGGGTCTACCTCGAGACGGACGACCGCACGGGAGCCGCGACGCGCATCGTGCCCGTCCGTCTCGGCGGCCGCCTCCAGGAAGCCCGTCCGTGAGCACGGGCGCCCGCGACCGTCTTGTCCTGATCGCCCTTCTCGTCCTGATCGGCGCGGCCTGGGGCATCACCCAGCCCTTCGCCAAGATCGCGGTCTCCGAGGGCTACCGGCATTTCGGCATCATCTTCTGGCAGTTCGCGCTGGGCGCCGCGCTGCTGGCGGCGATGAACCGGGTGCGGGGCCGTGGCCTGCCGGTCGCGCCGCGCCACCTCGCGCTCTACGCCATCATCGCGCTGATCGGGACGCTCCTGCCCAATTCGGCGAGCTACACGGCGGCGATCCACCTGCCCTCGGGCATCCTGTCGATCGTGCTGTCGCTCGTGCCGATGATGTCCTTCCCGATCGCGCTCGCGCTCGGCATGGACCGCTTCTCGGCGCTGCGCTTCACGGGGCTCGCGCTGGGCTTCGCCGCGATCCTGATGATCGCGCTCCCGGAGACGAGCCTGCCCGACCCCGCCATGGTCTGGTGGCTGCCGCTGGCGCTGGTCGCGCCCGCCTTCTACGCCGTCGAGGGCAACTTCGTCGCCCGCTACGGGACCGAGGGGCTGGACCCGGTGCAGGTGCTCCTCGGCGCGTCGCTCGTGGGCCTGGTCATGGCCGCGCCGCTCGCCCTCGTCACCGGACAGTGGATCTCGCCCCTGCCGCCCTGGGGCGCGCCGGACCTCGCGATCCTCGGCTCCTCCACGGCCCATGCGCTGGCCTACGCGGGCTATGTCTGGCTGGTCGGGCGCGCGGGCGCGGTCTTCGCGGCGCAGGTCAGCTATCTCGTCACCGCCTTCGGCATCTTCTGGGCCTGGCTCATCTTCGGCGAGACCTATTCGGCATGGGTCTGGGCCGCCATCGCGCTGATGTTCATGGGGCTCTTCCTCGTGCAGCCCCGCCGCGCGCAGACCGTGGCCGCACCCGCCTGAGGACCAAGACGCCGCTTGCAGGCGTCTTGGCCATGCCCGAATATGGCGTCGTAGCCGGGGCGACCTCCGGACGGCCAAGGGGCGCGGATGATCGATCTCAACCTGTCGCAGACCGGCGAGGGCGTCCTCGCGCTCGCGATCCTCGCGGGGATGTTCGTCCTCTTCCTGACCGAGCGCTGGCCGACGGAGGTGGTCGCCATCGGCGCCGTGGCGCTCCTGCTGATCCTCGGGCTGCTGCCCTACGGCGACGCGCTCGACGTGCTGGCCAATCCCGCCCCCTGGACCATCGCGGCGATGTTCATCGTCATGGGCGCGCTCGTGCGGACGGGCGCGCTCGACCGGCTGACGAAACAGGCGGAGGCCGCCGCCTCCAAGAGCCCGAAGCGCGCCATCGTGGCCCTGCTGGGCGTGGTGGCGCTGGCCTCGGCCTTCATGAACAACACGCCCATCGTGGTCATCATGATCCCCGTCGTGGTCCAGGTGGCGCGGATCGCGGGCCGCGCGCCCTCGAAGTATCTCATCCCGCTGAGCTACGCCGCGATCCTCGGCGGCACGCTCACCCTGATCGGCACATCGACGAACCTGCTGGTGGACGGCATCGCCCGCACTCGGGGCCTCGAGCCCTTCTCGATCTTCGAGATCACGCCCATCGGCATCATCGTGGTCGCCTGGGGGATGGTCTACTTCTTCTTCGTCGGCCGCCACCTCCTGCCCGATCGCGTGTCGATGGCGGCGATGCTCGGCGGCGGGCGCAGCCGCGCCAAGTTCTTCACCGAGGTCGCGGTTACTGAGGGCTCCACCCTCATCGGCCGCAACGTGAACGAGGTGGAACTGTTCCGCCGCAAGGGCGTGCGGCTGATCGACGTGCTCCGGGGCGACGCCTCGCTGCGCCGGGACATGACCGGGGTCGAGCTGCAGGCGGGCGACCGCGTGGTTCTCAGGACCGACATGGCCGAGGTGCTGGGCCTCCAGCAGTCCAAGCAGCTCAAGACCGTCGACAAGCTCAGCGAGGTGCGCACGACCACCGTGGAGGTGCTGATCACGCCGGGCTGCCGGATGGTCGGCCGCAGCCTCGGCAGCCTGCGCCTCAGGCGGCGCTACGGCGTCTACCCGCTCGCCGTCCACCGCCGGGCGCAGAACATCGGGCGTCAGCTCGACGACCTCGTGGTCCGCGTGGGCGACACGCTGCTGCTCGAGGGCACGCCCGAGGATATCGAGCGCCTGGCCGCCGACATGGAACTCGTCGACGTCTCGGCCCCGTCCGAGCGCGCCTACCGGCGCGGCAAGTCTCCCGTCGCCATCGCCGCCATGGCGGGCATCGTCATCTTCGCCGGGCTGAACGTCGCGCCGATTCTCGCGCTCGCCGTGATCGCGGTGGCCATCGTGCTCCTGACCGGCTGCATCGACGCCGAGGAGGCCTTCTCCTTCGTCGAGGGACGTCTCCTGGCGCTGATCTTCGCCATGCTCGCCGTCGGCGCCGCGCTCGACCACACCGGAGCGATCTCGCTCATCGTGGGCTCCATCGTGCCCGCGCTCGACGGGATGCCGCCCGTCGTCCTCGTCTGGGCGGTCTACTTCATCACGACGACGCTGACCGAGCTCGTGTCCAACAACGCCATCGCCGTGATCATGGCGCCGATCGCCATCGCCCTCGCCGAGGCCACGGGGGTCGATGCCCGCCCGCTCCTCATCGCGGTCATGATCGCGGCCTCGGCCTGTTTCGCCACGCCCATCGGCTACCAGACGAACATGCTGGTCTACGGTCCGGGCGGCTACAAGTTCACCGACTTCCTGCGCGTGGGCATCCCGCTGAACCTCTCGTTGGGGGTTGTGGTCTGCATCGCGATTCCGCTTATCTGGCCACTGTAGGGCCGCATCCGCAGCCCGGAAGGAGCGTCCCATGCCGGCACCGAAGATCCGCGAAAGGCTACCCGACGCCTTCGTCATGCTCGCCGTCGTGGCCGTGCTGACCGGCTGCGCCGTCTCCGCCCCGAGCCCGGTCGGGGTTTCGCTCGACCGCTCGGCCCTCGAGGTGCGGCTGTCGAACGGCGAGACCTGCACGGGTCCCGTCGCGCTCGTTCCGACGCCGCAGGGCCGCACGACCGTATCGGGCTCGGGCACGCTCCAGGGGTGCAGCGCGGCGCTCGGCTACACGGTCACGGGCGAGACGGGGTCGAACCCGATCCGCATCGTGCTCGAGGAGGTCTTCGCCGCCATCGGCCTGCCCGACGCGATCGCGCCCCGCGCCGAGGTCGAGATCACCGCGCCCGACGGGCGGCGCTGGACCTTCGCCTCGCCCTCCGATCCGGCCTGAGCCCGCTCAGAGCGGCCAGAAGACCAGGAGCGCCGGGATCGACACGGCGATCACCAGCACCTCGAGCGGCAGGCCCATCCGCCAGTAGTCGCCAAAGCGGTAGCCGCCGGGCCCGAGGACCAGCGTGTTGTTCTTGTGTCCGATGGGCGTGAGAAAGGCCGCCGAGGCCGCGACCGCCACCGCCATCAGGAACGGGTCGGGGTTCACGCCCAGCCGTTCGGCCATGGTGATCGCCACGGGCGCGGCCACGATCGCCGTCGCCGTGTTGTTGAGGATGTCCGAGAGCGTCATGGTCACGACCATGAGCACCGTCAGGATCGCCCAGGCGGGCCAGCCCTCGGTCAGCGTCAGCAGCCCCGAGGCGATCAGCGCCGTGCCGCCCGAGGCCTCGAGCGCGGCGCCCAGCGGGATCATCGAGCCCAGGAGCACGACGACCGGCCACTCGATCCGGTCGTAGAGCTCGGACAGCGGAACCACCCGCATGGCGACGAAGCCGAGCGCGACGATCCCGAGCGCCACCGGCAGGTAGATCAGCCCGAGCGCCGCCGCCGCGACCGCCGAGGCGAAAAGCGCGATGGCGGCCCAGGTCTTGCCCTCCTGCGTGACCGCGAGGCCCCGGTCGGCGAGCGTCATGCCGCCGAGCCAGGCCACCACGTCCTCGGCCCGGTCGGTCGGCGCGAGAAGGAGCAGGATGTCGCCCGGCCGGATCACCGTCTTGCGCAGCGACCGGGTGATCCGCGTGCCCCGCCGGGCGATCCCCATGAGCGTCGTGTTCTGCCGCCAGGCGAGGCCCACGGCCTCGACCGTCCGGCCCGCGATCCGCGCACCCTCGGGCACGACCATCTCGACCAGCGCAACGCCCTCGCCGAGGGTCTCGGCGTCGGTGCCTTCCTGCATCGCCTCGAGCCCGTGCGAGGCGCGGAACTCGTCCAGCGCCTCGGGCGTCGCCTCGATCAACAGGACGTCGCCCTCGGCCAGCATCAGGTTGCGCCCCGTCCCGTAGCGCCGCCGCCCGTCGCGCACGACCCCGAGCAGCGCCACGTCGGCGCGCGCGGCCTCCTCCTCGAGCGCATGCAGGCGCTGCCCGGCGAAGTCCGCGCCCTCGGGGATGCGCAGCTCGGCGATGTAGGGCTTCAGCTCCTCCATCCGGTCGCCGCCGACGCCCGAGTCGCGCACCGGGATCAGCCGCCAGCCCGCGAAGGCCACGAAGAGGAGCCCGGCGACGGCCGCGATCCCGCCTACGGGCGCGAAGTCGAACATCGCGAAGGGTGCGCCGAGCGCGTCCTCGCGGAAGGTCGCGATGATGATGTTGGGCGGCGTCCCGATCAGCGTCGCCATGCCCCCGAGGATCGTCGCGAAGCTGAGCGGCATGAGGCTGAGGCCGGGGCTGCGCCCCGCCTTCCGCGCCGTGGCGATGTCGACCGGCATGAGCAGCGCCAGCGCCGCCACGTTGTTCATGAAGGCCGAGAGCACGCCCGCGACGCCCCCCATGATCGCGATATGCGCGCCGAGGCTGCGCGAGGCGTCGATGAGAGTCCGGGTGATGAGCAGGACCGCGCCCGAACGCACGAGGCCCGCCGAGACGACGAGGACGAGGGCCACCACGACGACGGCCGGATGGCCGAAGCCCGCGAAGGCGGCCTCCGCCGGCACGACGCCGAGGACCACCGCCGCCATGAGCGCGCCGAAGGCCACGAGGTCGTAGCGGAACCGCCCCCAGATCAGCAGCGCGAAGACGGTGCCGAAGAGGGCGAAGAGGATGGCCTGGTCCGTCGTCATGGCGCGACCCTAGCCGCCCGCCTCGGGAAGGGGAATGGGACGCGCCGGGCCACCGCGCCGCGGGGGGCCGATCCGGCAACGCGGCTCCGGCGGCGGAGACAGCTGGCGGGCGGGGTCCTCCGCCCCCCGTATTGCCGCCTCCGGGCGGCTGGCATATAGACACCGCCACACGAGGCAACAGACCGAAGAGGCAGCCATGGCCGGCCATTCCAAATGGGCGAACATCCAGCACCGCAAGGGGCGTCAGGATGCGGCGCGTTCCAAGCTGTTCTCCAAGCTCTCGAAGGAGATCACCGTCGCCGCCAAGATGGGCGACCCCGATCCCGACAAGAACCCGCGCCTGCGGCTCGCGGTGAAGGAGGCCAAGGCGAGTTCCGTCCCGAAGGACGTGATCGACCGCGCCATCAAGAAGTCGCAGGGCGGCGACGCGGAGAACTACGAGGAGATCCGCTACGAGGGCTACGGCCCGAACGGCGTCGCGGTGATCGTCGAGGCGATGACCGACAACCGCAACCGCACCGCCTCGACCGTGCGCTCGACCTTCGGCAAGCATGGCGGCAACCTCGGCGAGACCGGCTCGGTCGCGTTCATGTTCGACCGCAAGGGCCAGGTGATCTACCCCGCCTCGGCGGGCGACGCGGAGACCGTGCTGATGGCCGCCATCGAGGCGGGCGCCGAGGATGTGGAGAGCTCGGAGGAGGGCCACGTGATCTGGTGCGCGGATACCGATCTCGCCGAGGTCTCGGCGACCCTCGAGGCGGCGCTGGGCGAGAGCGAGAGCACCAAGCTCGTCTGGCGGCCGACGACGACCACCGAACTCGGCCTCGAGGACGCGC
>NZ_JBQLZP010000560.1:0-7629 GCF_052168335.1 Roseicyclus sp.
CGGCCTCGTCGCCGACCTCTTCCAGGCGGTGCCGGAGCTGACCGAGAAGCTCTGAGACGAGGGGTCCGTCCCGGCCGTCCCGTGGACGGACCGCCCTTCAGGAGGCTTCCATTCGCTTGAGCAGCGTCGCGCAGGCCGCGGCGTGTGCGCCCGGACCGGGCAGCATCCGCGCCGCGTTCTCCTCCCGCGCCGCGAAGAACATGCCGCGCAGGCGCGACTTCGGCTCGGGCGCCGGATCGGTCACGATGCTGAGCGAAGCCGCCGATTTCGCGACCTCCATGAGGAGGTCGCGCGTCACGAAAAGCGGCTCCGGCCCGAGGCCGGTCTCGGGCTCCGCCGTCCCGGGCTCGCGGCGCGAGAGCCACAGGAGATGAACCGGCACCCGCGCCTCGGACAGGAACCGCATCATTCGCCCGCGCCAGGCGAGCTGAAGCTCGTGGCGGAGGATCGCGAAGCGGTCCGGCGACAGCGCCTTGAGGTGGCTGAGCAGGTGGCGCGTGAAGTGGAACTCGGTGAAATCCACGTCGCGATAGACCGTCTGCAGGATGGCATCCGCCCGAACGAAGCGGTCGTTGCGGCGCGGATGGACGCAGTAGTACCGGTTGCTCATGTTCGCGGCGCCCGGCACCTGCAGCACGATCGCGCTCGCCGTTTCGGCGGCGGCGAGGATCGCCGGATCGCCGAGCGCCACGTCCAGCCCCGCATGGGCGACGCCCATGTTGCAGACCGGGCGCCCGAGGCGCGCGGCGAGCTGCTCGGGATACGGCGTCGGAATGAAGCGGCCGAAGGTCTCCGTTCCGCCGATGCAGAGCACATGGGGTCGCGCGAAGTCCGTCGCCGGTCCGCGGAAGCGCAGCGCCGAGCCCGGATAGGTCACCGGCTGATAGTCGAGGGCCATCGCCCTGCGTTTCTCGAAGCTCATCCTCTTGGTCCGCCTCGCTGACGATTCACCCGCGCACCATCTTCCCACCGCGTCCTTTCCAGGCCCCTAACCTTCTGCTTTTCCGAAAATTCCACGCAGTCCGGGGCAGGCGCCGCGCGTCGCCTTGGCGCGGCGGCGGCGCTTGTGCCGGCCGCGCCTGCGCGCCTATTGTTCCGCGGGCGCAGACCGGGCGTGGAGAAGGCGAACATGGAAATCAGGACGATCGGCATCGTCGGCGCGGGGCAGATGGGCAACGGGATCGCGCATGTCTGCGCGCTCGCGGGCTACGACGTGATGATGAGCGACATCAGCCAGCAGGCCCTCGACCAGGCGATGGACCTGATCGACCGGAACCTCGGGCGCCAGGTCGGCCGCGGCAAGATCTCGGAGGCCGACAAGGACGCGGCGCTGGCACGGATCCGCACCACGCTGAAGCTGCCCGACCTCGGCGCCTCGGACCTCATCATCGAGGCCGCGACCGAGCGCGAGACGGTGAAGACCGCGATCTTCGAGGATCTGCTGCCGCACCTGAAGCCCGAGACGATCCTGACCTCCAACACCTCGTCCATCTCGATCACGCGGCTCGCCAGCCGCACGGACCGGCCCGAGAAGTTCATGGGGTTCCACTTCATGAACCCGGTGCCGGTGATGCAGCTCGTCGAGCTGATCCGCGGCATCGCGACGGACGAGCCGACCTTCGCCGCCTGCAAGTCCGTGGTGGACCGGCTTGGCAAGACCGCAGCCACGGCCGAGGACTTTCCCGCCTTCATCGTGAACCGCATCCTGATGCCGATGATCAACGAGGCGGTCTACACGCTCTACGAGGGCGTGGGCTCGGTCCTGTCGATCGACCAGTCGATGAAGCTCGGCGCGAACCACCCGATGGGGCCGCTCGAGCTCGCCGATTTCATCGGGCTCGACACCTGCCTCGCCATCATGAACGTGCTGCACGACGGCCTCGCGGACACCAAGTACCGGCCCTGCCCGCTCCTGACGAAGTATGTCGAGGCCGGCTGGCTTGGTCGCAAGACGCAGCGCGGCTTCTACGACTACCGGGGCGAGACGCCCGTCCCGACACGCTGACGCCGGCGCAGACCGGAACTCCGACGCAGACCGGAACCCCGACGCAGACCGGCCTCCGGGCAGGAGGAGGGGCGCGACGGTTGCGCCGGGGCGTTGCCCCGACGGGTCTTCCCGGGCGACGGCGGCCTCGGGCCCGGCCGCCATCACCGCGGTAGCTCCTGCGCCTTACGCACTTCGCGCCCTTTGTCCTGTCAGGCGATATTGCGGAGCTTGGACGTGACGTTCGCCTCCGCGCCACCGGTCTGAAAGGCGTCGAACGGCCTGGCAAGGTTGTCTGCCGCGACCTGCACGGATTCGCAGCTGTCGGCGACGCGCGAGGCGATGGCGGCGTTGGTCTGGGTGACGGTGTCGATGGAGTCGAGCGCCTTCTTCACCTCCTCGATCGACATGAACTGATCGCGTGCGATGGTCGCTGCGGCCTCGATCTCCTTCGAGACGGTGTTCGCACTGTCGCGGATTCGTTCGAGCGTCTCGCGCGTCTGGCCGAACAGGAGGGAGCCTTCGTCGACATAGCCGCTCGACCGGCCGATCTTGCTTCGGATCGTCTCGGTCAGTTCGGCGGCCCGCTTGGCGAGCGAGGATACCTCGGTCGCGACGACGGCGAAGCCCTTGCCCGCCTCGCCCGCACGTGCCGCCTCGACCGAGGCGTTGAGGGCAAGGAGATTGGTCTGGAAACTGATTTCCTCGATGTCGGTCGTGATCCGCGTGATCTCGCCGAAGCCGGCCTTGATCCGGTCCATGGCGCCGGATGCGTGGGAGGCCGCTTCGAGCCCGCTCTCGGCCTCGCCCGTGTTGCCGCGGCTCGCCTCGATCGCGCGCTGGAAGCCCGCCATGTTCTCGCGCACGGATTCGGCCAGAGCCGTGACGGCGGCGTTCGACTGCTCGACCGCGGCGGCCTGCCCCTGGCTGCGATGGCTGAGGTCATCCGCGAGGTCGGACACCTGCTTCGTCAGGCTGCGGACCTCCGTGGCGTTCAGGCGCACGCCCTCGAAGACGGTTTCGATCCGCTCCCCCATCGCGTTCAGGGCGACGCACTGCACCTCGAACAATTCCGGGAAGGGAAGGTCCACCCGCGCGGAAAGCCGCCCCTTGGCATAGTCCGCGATGACTGCGCCGAGCCTGTCGGAGGCGGCGACGCGGGCGATGTCCTTCGCCGTCGCGTATTCGTGGGAGATCGTGTCGATGTCGATCATGATCGCGCGCATGGCCGGCACCAGGAGGTTCGCGTGCAGCGGCCTGCGGCTGAAGCGCGGCCTCGCCGCGAGCAGCGAGTCCAGGATGAGGCGCGCCGCCTGCGAATACATGGACATGAAGTACATGCCCGGCAGTCCGATGCGGAAATGGACCCCGCCCACCCGGGCAGCGGACGCGAGGTAGTCCTCGTCGAAACGCGACGTGAAGAGCTTTTCCCAATGGGCGATCTGCTTGCGCTTGGCCGAGACCATCTGCGCCTCGCTGTCGAAGAAGCCGCGCAGCTGGGAATCGTTCTTCACCGAGGCGTAGAAGTCGTCGAGCATTCCGTCGAGCGATGGCGCCACCAGGCGCCAGACCTCGGCCAGGTCTGCCAGGAAGGCGTCGTCCACGAAGAAACGCCGGTGAATCTCGCGCTGTATGTCCATTGCCTCTGACCCTGGTGCCAAGCTGTCCAGGCGAGGGTCTAAAGGCACTTCGTTGCGATCCCCTTAAGTGCGGGGAGGCCCATCGGGGGCGTCGCGCAGGGCGAGCGTCCGGGCCCTGAGCCAGGCCATGAACTCGCGCGGCCTGCCGATGCGGTCCTCCCATTCGGAGGGCGGGATCGGCGGGCCGATGATCGGGGCCTGCGGCTTGTCGAAGCTGTGAACGACTTCGTGGATCAGCAGCCCCTGCCGGAGCACGGGCGAGATCCGGTTGGCGATCTGGTACCAGCGCGAGTTCGAGCCGGTGAAGAAGCACGGCACGATGGTCGCGCCCGAGGTGCGGATCATCTTCGCGGTGAAGACGTTCCACTCCCCCTCGATGGCGGGACCGAACATCGTCTCGGACGCGGCGACGGCGCCCGAGGGGAACAGCGCGATGAGGCCGCCGTCCTTCAGGTGGTCCATCGCCTCGGCCCGCATGGCGAGCATCTTCTCCTGCGCATCGGGCTCGTGCGGGAAGGGCACCGGGATCATGAAGCTCGCCGCGCTCTCGTCGAGGCCGGTCAGCAGCGCGCGCGTCAGGATCCGGTAGTCGGGCCGGCGCCGCCCGATCAGATCGGCGAGGATCATTCCATCGACCAGGCCGTGAGGATGGTTGGCCACGAAGACGACGGGTCCCTCGGCGGGAATCCGGTCGAGCTGGTGCTGCGGGGTCTGCAGCTCGATCCCCATGACGCGCATGGTGGCGGGCCAGAAGTCCTGCCCCTTGACCTCGCCCATGCGCTCGAACTGGCGCACCCGGCGGATGATGGTGATCTTCCCGGTCAGCCACTCGATCGTCTTGATCGTGCCGCGCAGCCAGGGGTTGGGAAATGTGTTCGCATAGGTCAGCGACCGCCGGTCGTAGACGCGCTGCGGCCCGGTCTGGACCAGGGCCGGCCTCCTGGCCGAGATATTCCGATGGCTGGTGTCGGTCACGCGCCTTCGTTCCATCCCCTGGGTCCCGGACGCGCGCCGCGTCTCAGGCTTCCTCGCCGAAGCGGGCGGCGACGAGGGCCTCGAGCGCGTCGGCCAGGGTCTGCGCCTCCGGACCCCGTGTCTCGACTTCAATAGTGGTTCCCATGGAGGCTGCCAACATCAAAAGCCCCATGATCGAGTCGCCGGCGGCACTCAGCCCGTCGCGCATGACGTTGGCCTCCGCGTCATGCGCCTCGACGACCTCGACGAAGCGGGCGGCGGCGCGGGCGTGCAGGCCCTTGACGTTGACGATCTCGAGCGTGCGCCCGACACGTTCGCCGTCGCTCATTCCGGGCCTCCGTCGAAGCTGTTGATGTAGCGCCTGCCGGCCTCCGCCGCGCGCGAGACGGCCTCCTCCACGTCGAGGTGGCGGCATTTGGCGAGCTTGATCATCATGGGGAGGTTCACGCCGGTCAGGATGCGGCGGTTCGAGGGGCGGCAGGCGCGCAGGCTGAGGTTCGAGGGCGAGCCGCCGTACATGTCGGTCACGACCACCACGCCGCTGCCATCGTCCACGGAGTCCGCCGCCTCGCAGATCTCGGCGGTCCGGGCGGCGCGGTCGTCCTCGGCGCCGACGGGGATCGCGATCATCGCGGGCTGCGGGCCCACCACGTGTTCCGTGGCACGCTTCAGCTCGGCGGCGAGCCCGCCGTGGGCGACGATGACGATGCCGATCACCTTGCCGAGCCCTTCGATCCCCTCGTGCCAGTTGCCCGCGCCGCCTGCCTCAGGCCGGGCCCTGGGTGTCCCCGGCCGTTGCCGGGGCGCGCCGCTGTTCCACTTCCCTGTGCCTCTTAGACACCTGCCATCCGGCCTCCGCAAGGTCGTTGGCGACCTTTTCGGCCAGCGCGACCGACCTGTGCTGCCCTCCGGTGCAGCCGAAGGCGACCGTCAGGTGGCTCTTGCCCTCGTCGCGGAAGGCGGGGAGCAGGAGGTCCAGCATCTCCCGGATCTGCGCCTCGAAGGGCGCGAGGCGCGGGTCCGCGGCGATGTGCGCGCGGACGGCCGCGTCGCGTCCGTCGAGTGGGCGGAGGGTCGGCTCCCAGTGCGGATTGCGCAGGAAGCGGCAGTCGAAGACGAGGTCCGCGCCGGTCGGCAGCCCGCGCCGGTAGGAGAAGGACATGACCGTGATCGAGAGGCCTGCGGCGCCGCCGGGCGCGAAGAGGCGCCCGATCTCGGCCCTCAGTTCGTGCGGCGTCAGCGTCGAGGTGTCCACCAGCACCGACGCCCGGTGGCGCAGCGGGCCGAGAAGGTCGAGTTCCCGCGCGATGCCGTTGGCCGGATCGTCGTCCGGGGCGAGCGGGTGGCGGCGGCGCGTCTCGGAATAGCGGCGCTGGAGCGTGTGCGCATCGCAGTCGAGGTAGAGCAGATCGACCTCGAAGCCCGGCCGCGCGGCCAGCCGCTCGACCTCGGCCACGAGGCGCCTCGCCGAGAAGTCGCGGTTCCGCGCATCGGTGCCGAGGGCCATGGGCCGCTCGGGCGGGTCGCCCTCGAGAAGGCGCGGCAGGAGGCTGAGCGGCAGGTTGTCGATCGCCTCGAAGCCGAGGTCCTCGAGCGCGTTGATGGCGGTCGTGCGTCCCGCGCCGGAGGGGCCGGTGACGAAGACGACCCGCGCCGGACGATCGGGGGCGGCGTCTGCCTCCCGCCCGTCGCTCATGGCTCGGCCCGCCCGTGGCGCAGCATGTGGACGACGGCGGTGGCGAGCGCTGGATGGCCCGCGCCGTGGATGAGCGGCACTGCGGCGCCGCCCGCGCTGACCGTGCGGCGGGGCGGCAGGCGGTCCGCTTCCGCGGCGTCGAGGTCGATGGCGAGGGCGAGCGGCGCCCGGCCGCAGACGTGTCCCGCCCGGAGAAGGCCGATGCCCCGGCTCTCGATCATGTCCGTGGCTGCGTCGGGCCGCTCGAGGAACGGCGTGTCGCCCACATCGACCCAGATCGCATCGTCGCAGATCAGCGCCGCGCCGCGCGCCATCAGTTCGAGTGCGAGGGTCGACTTGCCGCTGCCGGTGCGACCCCGGATCAGGACGCCCTGCCCCTCCACGGCGACGCCGGTGGCATGGAGCTGCAACCTGTCCGCGCTGCGGGTGGCCGCCCAGTCCGACAGCGCGACAGGCTGCGCGGCGTCCAAGGCACGCGCCCCGGTCAGATCGGCAGGCCGACGACGAAACGGGCGCCGAGCGGTTCGGAGACCACGTCGAGGTCGGTCGGACGGATGTTCTCGGCCCAGATGACGCCGCCATGCGCCTCGACGATCTGCTTGGAGATGGCGAGGCCGAGGCCGGAATGGTTGCCGAACTGTTTCACCGGCCGCTCCGAGTAGAACCGGTTGAACACCTTGGTCAGCGCCTCCTCCGGGATGCCGGGGCCGGTATCCTCGACGACCACCAGCACGCGGTTCTCGCGGCGGCGGGTCCAGAGGCGGACGGCGTCGCCCTCCTCGCAGAAGGAGATGGCGTTCGACAGGAGGTTGACGAAGACCTGCGCCAGCCGCCCCTCGAGGCCCGAGATGCGGATCGGCTCGGGCGGCAGGTCGGTGATGAAGTCGACGCCCTTCTTTGCGGCCTCCTCGCCGTGATACTGCGAGAGGTTCTGCAGCATCTTCACGAGGTCGAATTCCTCCTCCTCCTCCTTCACCAGTTCGCTGTCGAGGCGGGAGGCGTTGGAGATGTCGGAGACCAGCCGGTCGAGGCGGCGCACGTCGTGCTCGATCACCTCGAGCAGGCGGTTCCTCTGCTCGTCGGTGCGGGCGACGCGCATGGTGCCGACGGCCGAGCGGAGCGAAGCGAGCGGGTTCTTGATCTCGTGGCTCACGTCCGCGGCGAACTGCTCGTTGGCGTCGATCCGGTCGTAGAGCGCCGAGACCATGCCGCGGAGCGCGCCCGAGAGCCGCCCGATCTCGTCCGGCCGCCCGGTGAGGTCCGGGATGCGCACGCGCGTCGGGCTCATCTTGCGGGCGTTCTTGTCGCGGCCGAGCTCGGCCGCGGCGGCGAGG
>NZ_JBQLZP010000561.1:0-7484 GCF_052168335.1 Roseicyclus sp.
TGTCCACGGGCCTCAGCGACATGGCCCGGATGCTGGGCGGGCTGCACAAGTCGGACCTCCTGATCCTCGCCGGGCGCCCCGCGATGGGGAAGACGTCGCTCGCGACCAACATCGCCTTCAACGTGGCGAAGGCCTGGAAGGAGGGGCGGCGCGAGGACGGCTCGATCGGCACCGTGGACGGCGGCGTCGTGGGCTTCTTCAGCCTCGAGATGTCCTCGGCCCAGCTCGCCCAGCGGATCCTGTCGGAGGCGGCCGAGATCCCGTCGGAGCTCATCCGCAAGGGCGACCTGACGGAGGAGGAGTTCCGCCGCTACCTGCGCGCGGCCGGCGAGCTCGAGCATTGCCCGCTCTTCATCGACGACACGCCGGCCCTGCCGATCAGCCAGCTCGCCGCCCGCGCGCGGCGGCTCAAGCGCTCGCCGCGGGGGCTCGACCTCCTGATCGTGGACTATCTCCAGCTCCTGCGGGGCAGCGGCCGGTCGGAGAACCGCGTCAACGAGGTGTCGGAGATCACACAGGGCCTGAAGGCCGTCGCCAAGGAACTCGACATCCCCGTGATCGCGCTCTCGCAGCTCAGCCGCCAGGTCGAAAGCCGCGAGGACAAGCGACCGCAGCTCTCGGACCTGCGCGAGTCGGGCTCGATCGAGCAGGACGCGGACGTGGTGATGTTCGTCTACCGGGGCGAGTACTACAAGGAACGCGAGAAGCCGGGCGAGGACAACCTCGAGGCCATGACCAAGTGGCAGCAGGACATGGAGATGCTGCACGGCAAGGCCGAGGTCATCATCGGCAAGCAGCGCCACGGCCCGGTCGGCACCGTCGAGCTCAGCTTCGACGGCCGCTACACACGGTTCGGCAACCTGGTGAAGCCCTGGCAGCAGGGCGCGCAGGACTATTGAGCAGTGCGGGGGCGTGCCGGAACCAACCGGGGCGCCCCCGCGAGATCATCTTGACGCCCGGGCGCAAGCCGCCGAGACAGGCGCCATGGGAACCGGCCTCCTCCAGATCGACCTCGGCGCGATCGTCGCCAACTGGCGCGCGCTCGACGCCATGACCGCCTGCGAGACGGCGGCGGTGGTGAAGGCGGACGGCTACGGCCTCGGCGCGGGTCCGGTGGCGGCGGCGCTGGCGCGCGCAGGCGCGCGGCGCTTCTTCGTCGCGGTGGCCGAGGAAGGCGCCGCCGTCCGCGCGGCGCTGGGCGAAGGCCCGGAGATCTGCGTCTTCTCGGGCCACATGGGCGGCGACACCGCGATCCTCCGCGAGGCGGGCCTCGTGCCCATGCTGAACAGCCCCGAACAGTTCGCCCGCCACCGCGCGGCGCTGCCCGACGCTCCGTATGGCGTCCAGCTCGACACCGGCATGAACCGCCTCGGGATCGAGCCCGCCGACTGGGCCACGCTGCGCGCCGAGGCCGAGGCGGGGCCGCTCACGCTCGCCATGAGCCACCTGGCCTGCGCCGACGAACCGGACCACCCCGCCAACGCCGCGCAGCTCGCGGCCTTCCGCGCGATGACGGAGGGGCTGTCGGTGCCGCGCTCGCTCTCGGCGACGGGCGGTATCCTGCTGGGCCGCGACTACCATTTCGACCTGACGCGCCCCGGCATCGGCCTCTATGGCGGGTTGCCCTTCGCGGCGGCCCGGCCGGTCGTCCGGCTGTCGCTGCCGGTGATCCAGGTGCGCGACCTCGGCCCCGGCGAGACGGTCGGCTACGGCTGCACCTTCACCGCCACTCGACGGACGAAGATTGCCACGATATCAGGAGGTTACGCCGACGGGCTCATCCGCGCCATGTCGGGGCGGGCGCCGCTTTTCGCGGACGGAACGGCGGTGCCCGTCGCGGGCCGCGTGTCGATGGACCTCATCACCGTGGATGTCACCGACCTCGCCGATGTGCCCGAGGCGCTCGACATCCTCGGCCCGGGACAGGGCGTCGACGCGCTGGCCGAGGCGGCGGGGACCATCGGCTACGAGATCCTGACCTCGCTCGGGCCGCGCTACGCCCGCGCCTACGCGGACGCGCCGTGATCCGCGCGGCGACACGCCCGCTCGCGGTGCTCGGCCGCGTGGTCCTCGGGCTCCTGGCCGGGACGGGGCGCGTGACGCTCTACTTCGCCGCCACGCTCGGCCACATCCTCCGCCCGCCCTGGTACGGGCGCGAGCTGGCGCACCAGTTCCTGCACATCGGCTGGCTGTCGCTGCCGGTCGTCGCGCTGACCGCGCTCTTCACCGGGGGGGCGCTGGCGCTCCAGATTTTCGCGGGCGGCTCGCGCTTCAACGCCGAGGCGGTGGTCCCCTCCATCGTCGCCATCGGGATGACGCGCGAACTCGGCCCCGTCCTCGGCGGCCTGATGGTCGCGGGCCGCGTCGCCGCCGCCATCGCCGCCGAGATCGGCACGATGAAGGTGACCGAGCAGATCGACGCGCTGGTAACTCTGTCCACCAACCCCATGAAATACCTCGCCGTTCCCCGCGTCGTGGCGGCGACCCTGTCGCTGCCTTTCCTGGTGGCGGTCGGCGATTCCATCGGGATCATGGGGGGCTTTCTCGTCGGCACCACGCGCCTCGGCTTCGATCCGGCGACCTACATCCAGAACACCGCCGACTACCTCGAGGTCTGGGATGTGGCCTCGGGCCTCGTGAAGGGCGCGGTCTTCGGCTGCATCGTCGCGGTGATGGGCTGCTACCACGGGATGCATTCCGAGCGCGGCGCGCGCGGCGTGGGGCGCGCGACGACCAAGGCCGTGGTCTCGGCCTCGATCCTGATCCTCGCGGCCAACTACCTCCTGACGGAGGCGTTCTTCTCGGCATGATCCGGCTCGAGGGCGTCAGCAAGGCCTTCGGGGCCAAGAAGGTCCTCCGGGGCGTCGATCTCGAGGTCGCGACGGGCGAGAGCCTCGTGGTCATCGGCGGCTCGGGCACCGGGAAATCGGTGCTGCTGAAGTGCATTCTCGGCCTCGTGACGCCGGATGCGGGCCGCATCCTGCTGGACGGGGAGGACGCGACGCGGGGCGACCGCGACGCCTTCCTCGCCCGCTTCGGGATGCTTTTCCAGGGCGGCGCGCTGTTCGATTCGATGCCGGTCTGGCAGAACGTGGCCTTCCGCCTGCTGCGCGGGCCCGCGCGCCGCCCCCGCGGCGAGGCGCGCGAGATCGCCATCGCCAAGCTCGCCCGCGTGGGCCTCGAGGCGGACGTGGCCGACCTCTACCCCGCCGAGCTCTCGGGCGGAATGCAGAAGCGCGCGAGCCTCGCCCGCGCCATCGCCGCCGAGCCGGACATCATCTTCTTCGACGAGCCGACGACGGGCCTCGACCCGATCATGGCGGGCGTCATCAACGACCTCATCCGCGGCATCGTGACCGAGATGGGCGCGACCGCGGTGACGATCACCCACGACATGAGCAGCGTCCGCGCCATCGCCGACCGGGTGGCGATGCTGCACGGCGGGCGGGTGCGCTGGCACGGGCCGGTGGCCGAGATCGACACGGCCGAAGACCCCTACCTCCGGCAGTTCGTCAGCGGCGCGCCCGAGGGACCGATCGGGACGCTCAGGTGAGGGGCGGCCTGCGATGAGCCCCATCGCCGTCGTCGAGGCCGTCGCCACGCTTTTCTGGACCTATGCGGGCCTCGGCGCGATCGAGTGGGTCGCGCGCCTCTCGCGGCTGGAGAAGACGCGGCACGTGCCGCTGGTGTTCGAGCTGATCGGCCACCTCGTGCCGGCGATGGTCACGCTCCTCGTCGTGGTGCTGGCGGGGGCCTTCTTCGGCTTTCCCACGGTCGTCGTCGTCATCGCGGTGCTGTTTCCCGCGGGCCTCGCCGTCGGGGTCCACATGGGGCTCAACGACCTGCGGGAGGCCTCCTGGCGCGGCGAGACGGCGCGGCTGCTTCTCACGCTCCTGATCGGGGCGACCGTGATCTGGTGGCGGCAGCTCGCCTGAGCCTTGCACAGCGCCGCGGTTCGGCGGAAACCTGCGGCCCATGGCCCGCCTCCTCCTCGCGCTGAACCTCGCGCTCCTCGTGCTCTTCCCGCTGTCCTGGGCGGCGCCGCTCCTGCGCGCGGGGCTCCTGCCGCTGTTCGGGCTGTCGGAGGTGTCGGTCCTGTCGGGGCTCTCGGCACTCTGGCGCGAGGGAGAGGTCGCGCTCGCGCTGCTCGTCGCGCTCTTCGCGCTGGCGGCGCCGATGGGCAAGACGATGCTGCTCGCGCTCGTGCTGACGGCGCGGGCGCCCGCGCGTCTCCTGCCCGCGGTGCAGGTCATGGGCAAGCTCGCCATGGCGGACGTGTTCCTGATCGCGCTCTACGTCACCGTGGCCAAGGGCTTCGCCGTGGGGCGGGTGGAGACGGCCTGGGGCCTCTGGCTCTTCACCGGCTGCGTTCTCGCCTCGCTCGGCATCGGGCTCGCCACCGCGCGGATCGTGAAGGAGACACCGTGACCCCCGAGACGTTGCTCCAGCCGCTCGCCGTCTTCCTCGGGGCCTATGCGGCGCTGGCCGGCTTCACCTGGCTCCGCCGGCTGGTGGCGGAACGGGCCGCGCGGCGGCGGGGCATGGGCCTGAACCTCGCGCGGCGGTCGGGACCGCCGGTGCTGGCCGGGCTCGCCGTGCTGGCTTTCGGCGCGCTCTCGGGGGCTGCGGGAACGATGCTGCCCGCCGCACTCCTGATCGCGGGCGGGCTCGGCTTCGGGCTGCACAAGGGACTGGCCGAGGCCGGGCTTGGCACCTGGCGGAGCGAGGCGCTCCGCGTCCTCCTCGCGCTCGCGGCGATGACCGGGGCGCTCTGGCTGAGCGGGCTCGCCGCCTGAGGCCGCCGCGCCAGAACGCGATGGCATCCCCCCGCCCGCTTCGCTACACCCTCGCCCATGGCAAAACCCGTCACCCGTTTCGTCTGCTCCGCCTGCGGCAACGTCACCCAGAAATGGGCCGGGCGCTGCGAGGCCTGCGGCGAGTGGAACTCCATCGCCGAGGAGGCGCCGCTGAGCCAGGGGCCCGGGTCCAAGGGCCTCGGCGCGGCCAAGGGGCGGCGCATGGGGCTCAGCGACCTCCGCTCGGACGAACCGCCGCCGCCCCGCCGCTCCTCGGGGATGGGCGAACTCGACCGCGTGCTCGGCGGGGGTCTCGTGCCGGCCTCGGCGACGCTGGTGGGCGGCGATCCCGGCATCGGCAAGTCCACCCTGCTCCTCCAGGCGGCGGCGAGCTTCGCGCGGGCGGGCGCGCGGGTGATCTACGTCTCGGGCGAGGAGGCGACGGCGCAGGTGCGGCTCCGTGCGCGCCGCCTCGGCCTCGGCGACAGCGCGGTGCAGCTCGCCGCCGAGACCAACCTGCGCGACATCCTGACGACGCTCGACGCCGAGGCGCCCGACCTCGTGATCGTCGACTCGATCCAGACCATGTGGCTCGACACCGTCGACAGCGCGCCCGGCTCCGTCAGCCAGGTGCGGGCGGCGGCGCACGAACTCGTCACCTTCGCCAAGCGGCGCGGCGTCGCGGTGATGCTCGTCGGCCACGTCACCAAGGAGGGCCAGATCGCCGGCCCCCGCGTGGTCGAGCACATGGTCGACACGGTCCTCTACTTCGAGGGCGAGCGCGGCCACCAGTTCCGCATCCTGCGCTCGGTCAAGAACCGCTTCGGCCCGGCCGACGAGATCGGCGTCTTCGAAATGACGGGCGCGGGCCTGGCCGAGGTGCCGAACCCCTCGGCCCTGTTCCTCAGCGACCGCGACACGCCCGCACCCGGCTCCGTCGTCTTTGCGGGGATCGAGGGCACCCGGCCCGTTCTGGTGGAATTCCAGGCGCTTGTCGCCCCTTCCTCGCTCAGCCAGCCGCGCCGCGCGGTGGTCGGCTGGGACGGCGCGCGGCTGTCGATGATCCTCGCCGTGCTCGAGGCGCGGGCGGGCATCGGGTTTCAGGGGCTCGACGTCTACCTGAACGTCGCGGGCGGAATGCGCATCACCGAGCCCGCCGCAGACCTCGCGGTGGCGGCCGCGCTCCTCTCCGCGCGCGAGGACGCGGCGCTGCCCGCGGACACCGTCGTCTTCGGGGAATTGTCGCTGTCGGGCGCGCTCCGCCCGGTCACGCAGGCGGAAAACAGGTTGAAAGAGGCGCTGAAACTCGGTTTTTCCGCCGCAATCCTGCCCAAAGGGTGTAATATCCCCGCCGACGGAGGCGTTTCGGTGCGCAGCATGGACACGCTCACGCTCTTCGTCGGCGAGGTCTTCGGCGCGGGCTAGGACAGGGCGACGGGACAGAGCGGGGACGGCGCGGAAGACCGAAAAAACGAAGAAGAACAGTAACGTACAGAGGCACGGGCAGACATGGAAGGCTTCACCATCTTCGACGGCGTCGTCGCGGGCATCATCCTGGTTTCCGCGGTGCTGGCCTATTCGCGCGGCTTCGTGCGCGAGGTCATGTCGATCCTCGGCTGGGTCGCGGCGGCGATCCTCGCCTTCGTCTTCGCGCCCCGCGCGCTGCCGCTGATGAACGAGATCCCCTATGTGGGCGAGTTCATCGGCGGGTCCTGCGAGCTCGGCATCATGGCCTCCTTCGCCGCGGTCTTCGTGGTGGCGCTCGTGCTGATCTCGCTCTTCACGCCGGCCTTCTCCTCCGCCGTGCAGCGCTCGGCCGTGGGCGGGGTCGACGCGGGCCTCGGCTTCCTCTTCGGCGTGGCGCGCGGCGTCCTCCTCGTGCTCGTGGCCCTCATCGCCTACGACCGGATCGCCGGTGACGAGCCCATCGCCGAGATCGCCGACAGCCGCTCGGCCATGGTCTTCGCCGAGACGCAGGCCGCAATCGAGGCGCAGATCCCGCAGGACGCGCCCGGCTGGCTGATGGAGCGTTACGACCAGCTCACGGGCACCTGCGCCGCGGAATGAGGCATCGCGCCCCGGTCGCGGCGGGCAAAGCGTGACGGCGGGGTGACAGCGCCCCCCCGCTGCCCTATGTGAACCACGAAGCGCCCGCGATCCGGGAATCGGGGTCTTCGCCAGCTGCCAGGGGACACGCCGGATGCGCGACGACCACCTTCCCTTCTCCCATCCGTTCGATCCGGTCGATGACGACAAGCTCCGCGAGGAATGCGGCGTCTTCGGCGTGGTCGGCGTGGTGGACGCCGCGAACTTCGTCGCGCTCGGCCTGCACGCGCTGCAGCATCGCGGGCAGGAAGCGGGCGGCATCGTCGCCCACCACCCCCAGCACGGCTTCAACTCGGCCCACCGCTTCGGTTACGTGCGCGACACCTTCACCAGCCAGGCGGTGATGGAGACGCTGCCGGGCGAGATCGCCATCGGGCACGTGCGCTACTCCACCGCCGGCTCCAAGGGGCACACAGCGATCCGCGACGTGCAGCCCTTCTTCGGCGAGTTCGCCATGGGCGGCGCCGCGATCGCGCACAACGGCAACATCGTGAACGCGGACGAGCTGCGCCGCGAACTGATCGAGCGCGGGTCGATCTTCCAGTCCTCCTCGGACAGCGAGTGCATCATCCACCTCATGGC
>NZ_JBQLZP010000562.1:0-11265 GCF_052168335.1 Roseicyclus sp.
CCAGACCGAGACCGACGGACGCCTGCCGACCGAGCGGGAGCTTTGCGCGCGGTTCGGCATCAGCCGCCGCGCGGTGCGCCAGGCGCTCGACGCGCTCGAGGCCGAGGGGATCGTCTGGCGGCGGCAGGGCAAGGGCACCTTCGCGGGCCAGCCGCCCGACCCGAACGGCCACCTCGCCGCGATCATCGCCCCCGACACCGACCCCATGAGCGTGATGGAGGCGCGCCTCGCGCTCGAGCCCGAGCTTGCCGCGCTTGCCGCGCGCCGGGCGACCGCCGAGGACGTGGCCCGTCTCCGCGCGCTCGCGGACCGCGCGGCGCATTCCACCGATGCCGACGGCGCCGAACTCTGGGACGGGTCGCTCCACCGGCTGATCGCGCGCATCGCGGGCAACCCGCTCCTGCGCACGGCCTTCACGCTGGTCAACGACGTGCGCAGCCAGCAACGCTGGCAGCAGGAGCGCCACCTCGCGCGCTCGCCGGACCTCGTCGCCACCTACGACCGGCAGCACAAACGCATCATCGACGCGATAGACGCGCGCAACGAGGCCGACGCGCGCGAGGCCATGCGCGAGCACCTGCTGGCACTGACCCAGAACCTCGCGCGGGTCAGAACGAAGGACGGCGCGGAATGACGCGGAACGCGGGCAACCTCCTCGAAGTCAGGGGCCTTTCCGTCGCGCTGAAGGGCGCGGCCCGGAACATCGTGGACGAGGTGAGCTTCTCCCTCGCGCCGGGCGAGACGCTGTGTCTTGTCGGCGAATCCGGCTGCGGCAAGAGCGTGACCTCGCTCGCGCTGATGGGCCTCCTCCAGACCCCGCCGCTGAGCGTGGCGGGCGGCACGGCGCGCTTCGCGGGTGAAGATCTCCTGTCGATGGACGCCGCGCGGCTGCGCGCCATCCGGGGCGGGCGGATGGCGATGATCTTCCAGGAGCCGATGACATCGCTCAACCCCGCGCTGCGGATCGGCGAGCAGATCGCGGAGTCGGTCCGGCGACACAAGCGCGTCGGCGCCGCCGCCGCGCGCGAGCGCGCGCTCGAGATGCTGCGCCGCGTGCGCATCCCGGCACCCGAGAAACGGCTCGACGAGTTTCCGCACCAGCTCTCGGGCGGGATGCGCCAGCGCGCGATGATCGCCATGGCGCTGGCGAACGACCCCGAGCTTCTCATCGCGGACGAGCCCACGACCGCGCTCGACGTGACGATCCAGGCGCAGATCCTCGACCTCATGCGCGGCCTCCAGCGCGAGACGGGCGCGGCGCTGGTGCTCATCACCCACGACCTCGGCGTGGTGGCCGAGATGGCCGACCGGGTCGCGGTCATGTATGGCGGGCGGATCGTCGAGATGGGGACCGCGGAGCAGGTCTTCACCGACCCCCAGCACCCCTACACGATCGGGCTGATGAGCTCGATGCCCTCGCTCGGCGACCGGCGCGAGCGGCTGGTGACGGTGCCCGGAACCGTGCCGCAGCCCGCCGCGATGCCGGCCGGCTGCCGCTTCGCCTCGCGCTGCCCGTTCCGCACCGCCGCCTGCGAGAAGGCGCCGCCGCCCCTGCGCGAGCTTGCGCCGCGCCATGCCGCCGCCTGCATCCACGCGCCGCTCGAGGCGCTGGACACTGCCGCCTTCAGGGAGACCGGGACATGACGGCGATCCTTTCGGCCCGGAACCTGCGCAAGGAATTCGTCACCGCCCGCCCGCTCTTCGGGCAGCCGACGAAGGTGCGGGCGGTCGACGGCGTCTCGCTCGACATCGGCAAGGGCGAGACCTTCGCCATCGTCGGCGAAAGCGGCTGCGGCAAGTCCACGCTCGCCCGCCTTCTCCTGCGGCTGATCGAGCCCACCTCGGGCGAGGTCTGGTACGCGGGCGAGGATCTCGCGCATGTCGCGCCCGAGCGGATGCGGACGCTGCGCCGCGATCTTCAGTTCATCTTCCAGGACCCGTTCTCCTCGCTCAACCCGCAGATGAGCGTCGGCGCCCTGATCGAGGAGCCGATGCGCGCCCACGGCATCGGCACGCCGGAGGAGCGCAGGGCGCGGGTCGCCGACCTCCTGACCCGCGTGGGCCTCCGTCCCGAGCACGCCGACCGCTACCCGCACGAGTTCTCGGGCGGGCAGCGCCAGCGCATCGGCATCGCCCGCGCGCTGGCCTCGGGCCCGTCCGTCCTCATCGGGGACGAGCCGGTGAGCGCGCTCGACGTCTCGATCCAGGCGCAGATCGTGAACCTGCTCGAGGATCTGAAGGCCGAGTTCGGCCTGACGCTGGTGATCATCGCCCACGACCTCGCCGTGATCCGGCACATGGCCGACCGGGTGGCGGTGATGTATCTCGGCGAGGTGGTCGAGACCGCGTCGGCGGGCGACCTCTATGCGCGGCCGCTGCATCCCTACACCGAGACGCTGCTCGCCGCGATCCCGGTCGCCGATTACGGCGCGCGGCCCGCCCGCACGCTCGTCGAGGGCGATCCGCCGAACCCGATCGACCCGCCGAAGGGCTGCCGCTTCCATCCGCGCTGCCCCTACGCGACCGACATCTGCCGCACCGAGCGCCCCGCGCTCGAAAAGCACACCGAGCGCCCCGCGCTCGAAACCCGCACCGAGCGCCCCGCGCCTTCGCCCGCCGCCGAGGGACGCAGCGTCGCCTGCCACCGCGCGGACGAGCTGCGGCTGACCGGCCTCACCGATCTCGCGCCCAACCGCACGGAGAATGCGGCCCGACGCTTCGACCTCTACGCCCGCGCGCGTGCCGCCGCGGAGCGGGAGACTTCCTGACCACGCGAACGAAGACCCAACAGACGGAGGACTACCCATGAGAAAGACCAGAACCGTCGCGCTCGCCCTGGCCTTCGGGCTATCGGCGACCGCGCTTGCGGCGCAGGATCTGCGCATCGGCCTGCAGGACGACGCCGACGTGCTCGACCCCGACCAGGCGCGCACCTTCGTGGGCCGGATCGTCTTCGAATCGCTCTGCGACAAGCTCGTGGACATCACCCCCGAGCTCGACTTCGAGCCGCAACTCGCCACCGGCTGGGAATGGTCCGACGACGGCCTCCAGCTGACCATGACGCTGCGCGAGGGCGTCGTCTTCCACGACGGCACGCCCTTCAACGCCGAGGCCGCGGCCGCCAACATCGACCGCAGCCAGAACCTCGAGGAGAGCCGCCGCAAGTCCGAGCTGAGCTCGATCACCGGCGTCGAGGTGGTGGACGAGTTCACCATCCGCTTCACCCTCGACGCGCCGGACGCCACGCTGCTGGCGCAGCTCTCCGACCGGGCCGGCATGATGATCTCGCCGACCGCCGCCGAGGCCGCGGGCACCGACTTCGGCCTCGCGCCGGTCTGTTCGGGCCCCTACAGCTTCGTCGAGCGCATCCAGCAGGACCGCATCGTGCTCGAGCGCTTCCCCGATCACTGGAACGCCGACGCCTACGCCTTCGACACCGTGACCTTCCTGCCGATCCCGGACACGACCGTGCGGCTTGCGAACCTGCGGGCGGGCGATCTCGACATGCTCGAGCGGCTGGCGGCGACCGACGCGGCCTCGGTCCGCGCGGACGACGCTCTGACGATGGAGCAGGCGACCTCGCTCGGCTACCAGGCGATGACGATCAACGTGGGCAACGGCGAGAACGCGTCCAACCCGCTGGGCGAGAACGCGCTCGTGCGGCAGGCCCTGTCGCTCGCCATCGACCGGAACGTGATCAACCAGGTCGTCTTCGAGGGCGCCTTCGCCCCCGGCAACCAGCCCTGGCCGCCGACCTCGCCCTGGTACAACGACGCCTTCCCGCTGCCGGAGCGTGACGTCGAGGCGGCGCGCGCGCTTCTGGCCGAGGCGGGCTATGCCGACGGCGTCGAGATCAGCGTGCAGGTCGCCAACAACCCCGTGCAGATGCAGGTCATGCAGGTGGTCCAGGCCATGGCGGCCGAGGCCGGCATCACCATCTCGCTCGAGGCCAAGGAGTTCGCGACGCTCCTCTCCGACCAGACCGCGGGCGCCTACCAGGCGAGCCAGGTGGGCTGGTCGGGCCGGGTCGATCCCGACGGGAACATCCACCAGTTCCTGACCACCGGCGGCGGCATCAACGACTCGGGCTACTCGAACGAGGAGGTCGACCGCCTCCTGAACGAGGCGCGCGTCTCGAACGACGTGGACGCACGCCGCGCGGCCTACAACGCGGCGAGCGAGATCCTCATGGAGGATCTGCCCATCGTCTACCTCTACCACCCGGTCTGGATCTGGGCGATGGACAGCTCGATCGAGGGCTTCGTCCCCTACCCGGACGGCATGATCCGCCTCGCCGGCGTGACCATGGCCGAGTGAGGGCCTGACCCCGGCCGCGCGGGGCCATCCCCGCGCGACCACCCTTCTCCCCCGCAGCCTGACGGAGCGCCGCCGATGCTCACCTTCATAGGACGCCGCCTGCTGATCGCGATTCCGACGATCATCCTGATCTCGGTCTTCGTCTTCGCGCTGCAGAAGCTTCTGCCGGGCGATCCCGTGCTCGCCATGGCGGGCGAGGAGCGCGACCCGGAGGTGCTCGAGTTCCTGCGGGAGAAATACCGCCTGAACGATCCCATCCCGGTGCAGTACTTCACCTGGATCGGCAACGCGCTGCAGGGCGACCTCGGCATCTCGCTCCGCACGCAGCAGCCGGTGCTGGAACTGATCGCGCAGAAGCTGCCGGTGACGATCCAGCTCGCCACCATGGCGCTGGTCATCGCCATCGTGATCGGCGTGCCCGCCGGCGTGCTGTCCGCCTACAAGAAGGGCACCTGGATCGACTGGGTCGCGAACGTCGTCGCGCTGTCGGGCCTGTCGGTGCCGAACTTCTGGCTCGGCATCATGCTGATCCTGCTGATCTCGGTGCAGCTCGGCTGGCTGCCCGCCTCGGGCTACCAGCCGTTCTCGGAGGACCCGCTCCAGTCGATCAGGACGATGCTCATGCCGGCCTTCGTGCTCGGCACCGGCATCGCCGCGACGCTGATGCGGCACACCCGGTCCGCGATGCTGAGCGTGCTGAAGTCCGACTACATCCGCACGGCGCGTGCCAAGGGCCTGAGCGAGCGCGTGGTCCTCGTGAAGCACGCGCTCCGCAACGCGCTGGTGCCCATCGTGACGGTGACGACGCTCCTGTTCGGGGAGTTGCTCGCGGGCGCGGTCCTGACCGAGCAGATCTTCACCATCCCGGGCTTCGGAAAGCTCGTCGTCGATGCCGTCTTCAACCGCGACTACGCCGTGGTGCAGGGGATCGTGCTCTGCACCGGCGTCGCCTTCATCTTCATGAACCTGCTGGCCGACGTGGCCTACCGCGTCCTCAACCCGCGCATGAGGGACCAATGACCGCCCTGACCGATCCGCAGGCCGCCGCCCTCCCCCGCCGGCAGAGCCGCGTCTGGCGCAAGTTCCGCTCGAATCCCGCGGCGCTCCTCGGCGGGGCCATCGTGATCTTCTTCGTCGTCGTCGCGCTCCTCGCGCCGGTGCTTCCCATCATGGAGCCCACGGCGACCGACTGGCTGGCGGTGCGGCAGGCGCCATCGGCCGTGCATCCCTTCGGCACCGACGAGATCGGGCGCGACGTGCTCTCGCGGATGATCTGGGGGGCGCAGGCCTCGCTGCTCGCGGGCGTCGTCTCGGTCGCCATCGCGGTCGGGCTCGGCGTGCCGCTCGGCGTCGCGGCGGGCTATCTCGGCGGCTGGACCGATGCCGCGATCAGCCGCGTGACCGAGGCGCTCCTGGCCGCGCCCTTCCTCATCCTCGCCATCGCGCTCGCGGCCTTCCTCGGGCCGTCGCTGACCAATGCGATGATCGCCATCGGCCTTTCCGCCATGCCGATCTTCATCCGGCTGGCGCGGGGGCAGACCATGCAGGTGATGACCGAGGACTACGTCGAGAGCGCGCGCGCCGTGGGGCTCAAGCCCCTTGCGCTGGTGACGCGCTACATCCTGCCCAACATCTTCCCGCCGATCCTGGTGCAGGCGACGCTGACCATCGCGACGGCGATCATCGCCGAGGCCTCGCTCAGCTTCCTCGGGCTCGGCCAGCAGCCGCCCGCGCCCTCCTGGGGCTCGATGCTGAACGTGGCGAAGAACTTCCTCGAACAGGCGCCGTGGATGGCGCTCTACCCGGGTGCCGCGATCTTCCTCGTCGTGCTCGGCTTCAACCTTCTGGGCGACGGGCTGCGCGACGCGCTCGATCCCCGCGACCACTGACAAGACGGCAACAGGAACAGGTCCATGAGTTTCACCACACGCCCCGAGATCACCGGAACCTTCGGTGTCGCCACCTCCACGCACTGGATCGCCTCGGCGGTGGGAATGCGCATCCTCGAGCAGGGCGGCAACGCCTTCGACGCGGCGGCGGCCATGGGCTTCGTTCTGCATGTGGTCGAGCCGCACCTGAACGGGCCGCTCGGGGACATGCCGCTGCTGATGCGCAAGGCGGGCGACGCCGCGCCGACGGTGATCTGCGGCCAGGGGCCCGCCCCCGCCGGGGCCACCATCGCGCACTACAAGGCCGAGGGGCTGACGCTGGTGCCGGGCTCGGGCCTTCTGGCAAGCGTCGTGCCGGGGGCGTTCGGCGCGTGGATGCTGCTTCTGCGCGACCACGGCTCGCTGCCCCTGCGCGCCATCCTCGAGCCCGCGATCCACTACGCGCGCCATGGCCACCCCGTCCTGCCGCGCGTCGCGCACACCATCGCGGGGCTTGCCGAGTTCTTCGAGACCGAATGGCCGACATCCTTCGCCACCTGGCTTCCGGGCGGCAAGGCGCCCGCGCCCGGCAGCCTCTTCGCCAACCCGGACCTCGCCGACACCTGGGAGCGCGTGCTGGCCGAGGCCGAGGTCGCGCCCGACCGCGCCGGCCAGATGGAGGCCGCGCGCCTCGCCTTCTACGAGGGGTTCATCGCCGACGCGATCGACACCTACCTGCGCGACGCCTGCGTGATGGACGCCGCCGGCGGGCGGCGGAAGGGCGTGATGACCGGGCAGGACCTCGCGGACTGGCAAGCCACCTACGAGGATCCGCTGTCGGTCGACTACCACGGCTGGACGGTCTGGAAGTGCGGGGCCTGGACGCAGGGGCCGACGCTGCTGCAATCGCTGAGGACGCTCTCGGGGATCGACCTCGGCGCGATGGACCTGAACGGGGCGGAGTTCGTCCACACCGTCACCGAGGCGATGAAGCTCAGCTTCGCCGACCGCGAGGCCTATTACGGCGACCCGCTGCACGCGGACCTGCCGGTGTCCACGCTCCTCTCCGCCGAATACGCCGAGGCGCGGCGCAAGCTCATCGGTGCCACCGCCTCGCGCGCGCAGCGGCCGGGCCATATCGCGGGGCTCGAACGCTGGGCCGAGGCGGCGGTGGCGCGGGCGGGGCGCGACCTCGCGGCGGGGCCGGGGGTCGGCGCGGGCGAGCCCACGATGGCCCACCTGACCGAGCGGCGCGGCGACACGGTCCATATCGACGTGATCGACCGCTGGGGCAACTCGGTCTCGGCCACGCCCTCGGGCGGCTGGCTGCAATCCTCGCCCGTCGTGCCGGGCCTCGGGATGCCGCTCAACTCACGCGCCCAGATGTTCTGGCTCGAGGAGGGCTTTCCGACCTCGCTCGCGCCGGGGCGGCGGCCGCGCACGACGCTCTCGCCCTCGATGGCCGAGGGGCCGGACGGGCGGCAGCTCGCCTTCGGCACGCCCGGCGGCGACCAGCAGGACCAGTGGCAGCTGATCCTGTTCCTCCGCCTCGTCCACGGGCGGATGAACCTCCAGCAGGGGATCGACGCGCCGCTCTTCCACACGGCGCATTTCCAGTCGTCCTTCTACCCGCGCGCCACGAAGCCCGGCCACCTGATGGCGGAGCCCGCCTTCGGCGAGGACGTGCTCCGGGACCTGCGCGACCGGGGCCACGAGGTCGAGGTGGCCGAGCCCTGGACGGTCGGCCGCCTGACCGCCGCGCAACGGGACGCCGACGGCCTCCTGCGCGCCGCCGCGACGCCGCGGCTGATGCAGGCCTACGCCGCGGGACGCTGAGGGGGGCGGGACATGACCTATTCCATCGTCGCCCGCGATCCGGGAACCGGCCACTACGGCGTCGCGGTGGCGAGCCGCTTCTTCGCAGTGGGCGCGCTCGTCCCGCATATCCGGGGCGGGCGCTGCGCCGTCGCCACGCAGGCCTTCGTCAGCCCGATCTGGGGCATCGAGGCCGCCGACCGCATGAAGGACGGGGAAGCCGCGGCCGATGTCCTCGCCGACCTCGTCGCGCGGGACGGCGGACAGGCGATCCGCCAGATCCACGCGGTCGACGCGGAGGGGCGGGTCGCCGCGCACACGGGCGCGAACTGCGTCGACTGGTGCGGGCACGTCGCGGGCGCGGGCGTGTCGGTCGCGGGCAACATGCTGGCCGGGCCCGCCGTCGTCGCCGAGACGCTCGCCGCCTACGAGGCGCACATGGGCCTGCCGCTGGCCGAACGGCTCATGACGGCGATGGAGGCGGGCGCCGCGGCGGGCGGGGACAAGCGCGGCACGCAGTCCGCCGCCCTCGTCATCCACCGGACCGAGGATTACCCTTGGCTCTCCTACCGCGCCGACGACCATCCCGACCCGCTGGCCGAGCTGCGCCGCCTCCACGACGTAGCGCAGGAGCGCTTCGTCCACGTGGCCGACGCCATGCCGACGCGGGCGAACTTCTCGGGCACCACGGACCGCAGCGGCATCGACGCGGCCATCGCGCGCGCGGATGCCGAGCGGCGCGCCTCGGGCCGCCCGAGCCGGTCCTTCGCCACCGATCTCGGGGCCTGAGCGCCCGTCAGTGCGCGATCATGACGTGGCGGACGGCGGTGTAGTCCTCCAGCGCGTACATCGACATGTCCTTGCCGTAGCCCGACTGTTTCAGCCCGCCATGCGGCATCTCGTTGACCAGCATGAAGTGCGTGTTGACCCAGGTGCAGCCGTACTGGAGCGCGGCCGAGACCTCCATCGCGCGGCCCACGTCGCGCGTCCAGACAGAGCTCGCGAGGCCGTAGTTGCTGTCGTTGGCCCAGCCCACCACGTCGTCGTCGTCGGTGAAGCGCGTGACCGAGACCACGGGGCCGAAGACCTCGCGCTGCACGATCTCGTCGCTCTGGCGCGCGCCCGCGATGACCGTGGGACGGTAGTAGAAGCCGGTGCCGTCGCCGACCGCGCCGCCGGTCGTGATCTCGATGTGCTTCTGCTCGGCCGCGCGCGCGACGAAGCTGGCCACCCGGTCGCGCTGGCGCGGCGAGATCAGCGGCGGGATCTCGTTCACGCTGTCGTCGGGGTCGTCGAAGACGATGCTCGCGGCCGCCGCCGTCAGGTCGGCGACGAAATTCTCGTAGATCGAGGCATGGGCGTAGACGCGGCAGGCGGCGGTGCAGTCCTGCCCCGCGTTGTAGTAGCCGAAGGCCTTGAGCCCGCCCACCACGCGCTCGAGGTCGGCGTCGCCGTAGACGAGCACGGGCGCCTTGCCACCGAGTTCCAGATGCGTGCGCTTCACGCTCTTGGAGGCGGCCATCAGCACCTTCTTGCCCGTCGCGATGTCTCCCGTGAGCGACACCATGTCGACGCCCTCGTGATTGATGAGCGTGTTGCCGACCGACCCGCCCTGCCCGACGATCACGTTGACGACACCCTCGGGCAGGATGCCCGAGAGGATGCGCGCGAAGGCGAGCGCGGTCAGCGGCGTCTGCTCGGAGGGCTTCATCACCACCGTGTTGCCGCCCGCCAGCGCCGGGGCGAGCTTCCACGCCATCATCATGATCGGGTAGTTCCAGGGCGCGATGGAGGCGACGACGCCGATGGGATCGCGGCGGATCATGCTGGTATGGCCCGCCATGTAGCTGCCGGCGACCGGTCCGTGCATGTTGCGCGCCGCCCCCGCGAAGTAGCGGAAGCAGTCGGCGACGGCCGGGATCTCGTCGTTCTTCACGCCCTCGATGGGCTTGCCGCAGTTCAGCGCCTCGAGCGCGGCGAGGCTCTCGAGGTTCGCCTCGATCGCGTCCGCGATGGCGAGGAGCTTCGCGCTCCGCTCGGCGGGAGTGGTCCTCGACCAGGCCGGGAAGGCGGCGCGCGCGGCGGCCACGGCGCGGTCGATCTGGTCGGGGTTCGCCTCGGGCATGGCGAGGATCGTCTGGCCGGTGCGCGGGTTCAGCACCTTCTCCTCGGTCTCGGTCCCGGCCTCGAACGTCGCGCCGATGAGCATCTGGGTTTCCATCTCACTCTCCCTTCTCTTTTTTCGCGTTACCGCTTCGCTGCTTGAGCGCATGTGTTCCTCGCGCTACCGCTTCGCTGCTTGAGCGCATGTCATTTGCCCTGCCCCGCGACGGTCTCGGTGCCGCGGGTCAGGTAATAGGCGATGAGGATCGGCACGGCCGTCACCACGACCACGACCATGGCGACCACGTTCGTCACCGGCCGCTGGCGCGGGCGCACCAGTTCCTCGAGCATCCAGATCGGCAGCGTCTGCTGCTGCCCGGCGGTGAAGGTCGTCACGATCACCTCGTCGAAGCTGAGCGCGAAGGCGAGCATTCCCCCGGCCAGCAGGGCCGTCGCGATGTTCGGCAGGATCACCAGCCGGAAGGTCTGGAAGTAGTTCGCGCCGAGGTCCATCGACGCCTCGATCAGGCTGCCGCTGGTCCGGCGGAAACGGGCGACGGCGTTGTTGTAGACGACCACCACGCAGAAGGTCGCGTGCCCCGCCACGATGGTCCAGTAGCTGAACGGGATCTCCGCGAGGCTGTAGGCCGAGCGCAGCGCGATCCCGGTGATGACCCCCGGCAGCGCGATGGGCAGGATCACGAGAAGCGAGATCGTCTCGCGCCCGAAGAAGCGCGAGCGTGCGACCGCGGCGGCGCAGAGCGTGCCGAGCACCAGCGCGATGGCGGTCGAGATCGCCGCGACGCGCAGCGACAGCGACAGCGCCTCCCACACGTCGGGGCGGTTCCACGCCACGCCGAACCATTGCAGCGTCAGGCCCGGCGGCGGCCACTGGTAGCTCGTGTCCTCGGTCGTGAAGGCGTAGACGAAGATGAGGAGGATCGGCAGGTGCAGGAACAGGAGCCCCGCGACGGCGGCGATCTTCAGGCCGAGGCTGGCGCGGTCAGAGCGCATTGAAGGCCCCCATGCGCCGCGCGACGGTCAGGTAGATGCCCATGATCACGATCGGCACGACCGCGAAGGCGGCGGCGAGCGGGATGTTCCCCGCCGTGCCCTGGAACTGGTAGACCGCCTGCCCGATCATCCGCGCCGAGGTGCCGAT
>NZ_JBQLZP010000563.1:0-5120 GCF_052168335.1 Roseicyclus sp.
CGTCGAGCGCGCTCGTCGGCTCGTCGCATATCAGGAACCTAGGCTGCGTGGCGAGCGCGCGGGCGATCGAGATGCGCTGCCTCTGCCCGCCCGAGAACTCGTGCGGATAGCGCAGGCCCGCAGCCGCCCCGAGGCCCACGCGGTCGAGCAACTCGCCCACCCGCGCCTTCAGCGCCTCGCCCGACAGAAGGCCGTGGTGCTTCGCGGGTTCCGCCACGATGGCGTCGACCCGCATCCGGGGGTTCAGGGACGAATACGGGTCCTGGAAGATCATCTGGATCTCCCGCCGGTACCAGTCGGGCACGCCGCGCGGCCCCGAGGTCACGTCCTTCTCGCGGTAGCGCACGCTGCCGCCGTCGACCGGGTAGAGCCCCGCGATCATCCGCGCGATGGTGGACTTGCCCGACCCGCTCTCGCCCACCAGGCCGAAGACCTCGCCCTGCCGGATCTGGAAGGTCGCGGCGTCGACGGCGGTGAAGTATTCCCGCCGCGAGGGCAGGATCGCGCCCTTCGAGACGAAGCGCTTGGTGATCCCCTCTGCCTCGATCAGCGGCCGCCCCCGTTCGGAGCTGTCGGTGGGCCAGCTCCGCGCGAGGTCCTCGATGCGGAACTCGGTCACGCGGCCGCCGTAGGAGATCAGCGGAAAGCGCGCGAGCTTGACCGTCGGGCGCGGCACGGCGGCGATGAGCGACTTCGTGTAGGGGTGCTGCGGCGTGCCGAGAACCTCCGCCGTCGGCCCGCTCTCGACCACCTCGCCGCGATACATGACCGTCACCTTGTCGGTCGTGTCCGCGATCACGCCCATGTCGTGCGTGATGAGGATGACGCCCACCTGCCGCTCGCGGGCGAGTTCCTTGATGAGGTCGAGGATCTGCGCCTGGATCGACACGTCGAGCGCGGTCGTCGGCTCGTCGGCGATGATCACGTCGGGCTCCGAGCAGAGCGCGAGCGCGATCACCACGCGCTGCCGCATGCCGCCGGAGAACTGGTGCGGATACTGGTTGACCCGCGCCTCGGGGTTCGGGATGCCGACCCGCCGGATCAGGTCCACCGCGCGGGCGCCCGCCTCCGCCTCCGACAGCTTCAGGTGCGCCTGGATCGTCTCGACGAGCTGCTGCCGGACGGTGAAGAGCGGGTTGAGCGAGGTCAGCGGGTCCTGGAAGATCATGCTTATCTTGCGGCCCCGGAGCGCCTGCATCGCGTCGGCGTCGAGGCCCGAGATCTCCTCGCCCCGGAAGCGGATGATGCCGCCCGCGATCCGCCCCGGCCGCTCCAGCAGGCCCATGACCGCCGCCCCGATGGTCGACTTGCCCGCCCCGCTCTCGCCCACGAGGCCGTGGATCTGCCCCGGCTCCACCGTCAGGTGCGCCTCCTTCACCGCCACGAAGGTCTCGCGGCGCGTGGGGAATTCGACGGTGAGGTTCTCGATCTCGAGAAGCGCCATTGATCAGGCCCCTTCCGGCCAGACGAGGTTCCAGAACAGGACGACCCCCGCGAGGGCCCCCGCCATCACGGTGAATTCCTGCCATTTCGGCCAGGACCGACGCCGCGCGGCGCGGATCACGAGCACCGCCGCGAGGCCCACGGACGCGCCGAGGATCAGCGCGCGGAGGATCAGCGCGCGGAGGAAGGCGGGATCGACCATCACCTGAGCCTCGGGTTCAGCGCGTCGCGCAGCCAGTCGCCGAGCAGGTTCACCGCGAGCGCCAGCGCCAGGAGCGTGCAGGCCGGGAAGACCAGGATCCACCACTCCCCCGAGAAGAGGAACCCCTGACCGATCCGGATGAGCGTGCCGAGGCTCGGCTCGGTCGGCGGGGCCCCCACGCCGAGGAAGGACAGCGTCGCCTCCGCGATGATGGCGAGCGCGAGCGAGATCGTGGCGATCACGAGAACCGGCGACAATACGTTCGGCAGGATGTGCCGCAGCATGATCGCCACGGGCGAGCGCCCGATGAGGCGGGCCGCCTGCACGTATTCCTTCGACTTCTCCACCAGCGTCGCGCCCCGCACCACGCGCGCGAACTGCACCCAGTCGGAGAGGCCGATCGCGATGATCAGCACCCAGATCGCCACGTCGTTGCGGTATTCGGGCGGCGTGATCCCCTTGGCGATGCCGAAGATCAGCATGGCGACGAGGATCGCGGGGAAGGTCAGCTGCACGTCCGCGATGCGCATGATCACCGTCTCGGTCAGCCCGCCCACGTAGCCCGCGACGAGGCCCAGCGTCACGCCCAGCACCAGCGCGAAGGCCACCGCCGCGAAGCCCACGAAGAGCGATATCCTGAGCCCGTAGAGGATGGTCGAGAAGACGTCCCGCCCCTGGTCGTCGGTGCCCATCAGGAAGGTCTCGCCGGTGAACATGTTCGCCTGTCCGGGCGGCGTGAAGCCGTTCATCAGGTTCAGCGTCGCGGGGTTGAACGGGTCGTGCGGCGCGATCAGCGGCGCGAAGACGGCCGACAGGATCAGGATCAGCGTCACCGCCGTCGAGATCAGCGCGACCGGCGAGCGGCGGAAGGAATGCGCCACGTCGCTGTCCCAGGCCATCGCGATGCGGGAGCGGGCGCGCTCGGCCTGAACGGTATCGGGCGTGTCGGTCATCAGGCCTTCCCGTCGATGCGGAGCCGCGGATCGATCGCGACATAGAGGAGGTCCACGGCCAGGTTGATCGCGACGAACATGACGGAGATCAGCATGAGGTAGGCGGCCATCACGGGGATGTCGACGAACTGGATCGCGTTGATGAAGAGCAGGCCCACCCCCGGCCACTGGAACACCGTCTCGGTGATGATGGCGAAGGCGATGATCGAGCCGAGCTGGAGCCCCGTCACCGTGATGACCGGAACGAGCGTGTTCTTCAGCGCGTGCCGGAAATGGATCGCCCGGTCGCTCAGGCCGCGGGCGCGGGCGAAGCGGATGTAGTCCTGCCGCATGACCTCCAGCATCTCCGAGCGCACCAGCCGCATGATCAGCGTCATCTGGTAGAGCCCCAGGGTGATCGACGGCAGGATCAGCGCCACGAGCCCCGACTGCGTCAGGAACCCCGTCGACCAGCCGCCGACCCGGACGACCTCGCCCCGCCCGAAGGAGGGCAGCCAGGACAGCTCGACCGCGAAGACGTAGATCAGGAGGATCCCGATCAGGAAGGTCGGCAGCGAGACCCCGATCAGCGACAGCGTCATGATCGCGTTGGCGGCGAACCCGTCGCGCCGGATCGCGGTGAAGATGCCGAAGACGATCCCGAAGACCAGCGCGAAGAGCCCCGAGACGGCGGCAAGCTCCAGCGTCGCGGGCAGCCGCTCGGCGATGATCTCGGCCACGGGGCGTCCCTGCCGGTAGGAGATCCCGAGATCCCCCTGCACCGCGCGCAGGAGGAAGTTCCCGTACTGCACGAAGAAGGGATCGTTGAGCCCGAGGTTGTCGCGCAGCCGCTCGATGTCCTCGACCGTGCGCTCCTGGCCCAGCATCGTGTCGACCGGGTCGCCCACGAAGCGGAACATGGCGAAGGCCACGAGCCCGACCACGAGCAGGACGAGCACGGATTGCAGGACGCGGCGGAGGATGTAGCTGAGCATGTGCCTTGCTGGTTCAGGATCGGCGGCGCCCCTGCGGCCGCCCCTCGGGACGGCACGCGCCGGTCGCGCCAGCATAGCGCCAAGACCGCCAGCCTCAAGCGCCGAGGTCCGCGGCCCCACGCTTCCGTGACGGCATCGCGCGGCCCGGCCGGGGCGCCGCGTCCCTAGCGTCCCGCGGTGCCGCGACCGCGTCTCCATCCGCGCCCGAACCTACCCGCGATCCGGGCGAAACCCGCCTGCGGCGCGTCCGTCACCACGTCACATGCGCCCGTACCGGCTTCGTGCGGGAGGAGATGGAGCCCGTCGTGCGGATCGTCCGGACAGGCCAGGATCGGCTCCGGCGACCGGCGCGGGTTCGGCTCCGGCGCCCGGCGGACCGACGCGCGCTCACCAGGGCCGCGGGCCACGAGGCTTCCGCGCGCTTCGGCGCAAGCCCTGTGCGCCCCCCCTCCCGCGAGGAGGCGCGCGCCCGGAACCCCATGCCGGAGCGCCCGAGCCGGGCGATACGCGCCCATCGTCCCGCAAGGAGCGGGCGGAGACCCGTCCGGGGACGTCGCGGCACCCGTCGGGCGACGGATACCCGTGGCACCCGTGGCGCCCGCTTCGCCCGTGGCACCCGCTGCGCCAATTGCGCCCGCTGCGACCGCGCCGGCAGATGTGCCCGCGACGAACGGGGATCGCCACGGTCGCTGCTGCCGTGAGGTCCCCGAAGCGCCCGGCGCGTCAAGGACCGAAGCGACCCGCGCGCCCCTCCGCCCGGCGGCCCCGGCATCGGAACCTTCCTCGCAGCGCGCCAGCCGGCGCGATGCGCCGCTGCCGATCCCGGACGAGCGCCGCGCGCGCGCCCCGCCCCGTGGCGCCCCGACAGTTCGCCTTCCGGGACTGCCTGCGATGACCGCCCGGCCCGCAGCCGGGATGCCGGCCGGGCCCGGCCCCGCCGCCGCGCCCGCGCGCGCGATGCCGGACCGGATCCCCGCGCATCACCGCCCCCCGCGTTCACCGCCTCCGGGGGCATGCACGGCGCCGGGGTCGGCGTCACGCCCGGCCCTTCATCTTTCCAAAAATACGCACCCGGCCGAAGGCCGGACTCCGGGCCACGGCGCTCCCGCGAGGGGGCGCCGGGGCCCGGGATCGACCCTCTCACATGCGCACCCAGCGCAGGATCAGGAAGTTGTCGGGCCGCTGCGTGACCTCGACGCCGTCCCGCACCCCCCAGAGGAGCGGCTGCACGTAGAGCGGCACGTAGACCACGTCCTCCCGGATGATGCCGGCGGCCTCCTCCATCGCCGCCTGGCGCGCGGCGGGGTCGAGCTCGGACTGCATCACCGGCAGGAGCGCGTCGATCCGCGCGCTCGAATAGCCGCCGAAGTTCCAGGTGCCCAGCCGCTCGCCCGCGGTGTGCACGAGGAAGCGGATCGGGTGCTCGGCGTCGAAGGTGCCCGGCGACCAGCCGAGAAGGAACATGTCGAAGTTCCCCTCCCGCAGCTCCGGCCAGTAGGTCGAGACCGGCATCGCATTCAGCGTCGCCTCCATGCCGACCTGCGCCAG
>NZ_JBQLZP010000564.1:0-8039 GCF_052168335.1 Roseicyclus sp.
CCGCCGAGGCCCCGTCGGCCGGCGCCCCGCCCGTCTCCGCCACGGGATCGCCCGCGATGGCGGACCCGCGGTCGAGCCCCACGGCCTCCGCGGCGATCCGCCAGATCGCGTCGCCGCCGCGCAGGTAGCTGTTGCTGTCGTAGAACGCCCTGAGATGGCCCGTCGCGGCGAGCGGCCAGCAGAGCGCCATGGACAGCAGGAGCGCCGCGATCAGCCCGGGCAGCGTGAACAGAGGCGCGATGTTGTCCGCCGGCAGGAAGCGCCCGAACCTTGCCGGTCGAGGCGGGCGGCTCATGCTGTCCGCTTCGCCGCGACCATGCCGGGTTCCGGGGCCGCCGCAGGCTCGGCTCGGGCCCGCTCGAACTGTTCGTGGTAGGCGCGGTCGACGTTCACGTTCCACACGTCGTGGTTCTCGCCCGCGATGTTCCGCGCCGCGAGGATGCCGGTCAGCATGGAGTGGTCCTGGTTGTTGTAGCGGTGCTGCCCGTTCCTGCCGACGGTCTGGAAGTTCTCGAGCGTGCCCAGCCACTCCACGATCACGTCCAGCGCCGCGCGGTACTGCGTGTCATAGATGGGATAGGCCTTGGTCTGCCGCACCACCGCCCCGTCGACCACCTCCTCGCGGCGGGCGAGGCCGAGGCGCTCGAGTTCCTCGGCCGCGCGGGCCACGAGCTCGGCGTCGTCGGTGTTCCACAGCTCGTCCCCCTCCCAGCAGAAGTACTCCATGCCGATCGAGGCCTGGTGGTCGTTGGGGACCATGTCACGGGACCAGGCACGGAAGTTCTGGATGCGCCCGACCTTCACGTCGCCGGAATGCACGTAGATCCAGTTGTCCGGGAAGGGATCGGGCTTGTCGAGGACCAGGGCCACCAGGATGAAGTCGCGGAAGCGCAGGACCTCGGCGGCGTCCGTGACCGGCTTCGGCGGCGGCGGCGTGATGCTCCGGATCAGGGTGCGAAGGTCCATCGAGTTGATGACGTTGTCGGCCCCGATGCGGCGCGCGCCCTCCGGCGTCCGGACCGTGACCGCCTCGATCCTGTTGCCCGAGCGGTGAACCTCCGTGACATGGGCGTTGAGCTCGACCGCACCGCCCTTGTCGCGGACCCGGTCGGCCGTCCATTCCCACATCATGCCGGGGCCCTTGCGGGGATAGTCGAACTCCTCGATCAGCGAGACCGTCTCGTTCCGGCCGGAGAGCGCGTTGATGACGGCCTTCGACAGCGACAGGGACTTGATCCTCTGGGCGGCCCACTCGGCCTGGATGTCCCGGGGCGAGATGCCCCAGACCTTCTCGGTATAGCTGGCGAAGAAGTGCATGTAGAGCCGCCCGCCGAAGCGGTTCATGACCCACTGCTCGAAGGTGTCCTCCTGTTTGTGGGGCCGCACCTTCCACTTGATGTAGCTCAGCATGATGCGGACGGTCTCGTAGAGACCGATCTGCGACAGGGCGTTCAGCGGCTTCAGGGGATAGTCGAAGTAGCGCCCGCGATAATAGATGCGGCTGAGGCGGGGCCGGCGCAGGAACTCGTCGCCGAGCACCTCGCGCCACATCTGCTCGACCTCCGGCACCTTGGTGAAGAAGCGGTGCCCGCCGATGTCGAAGCGGAAGCCCTTGTAGGTCTCGGTCCGCGCGATGCCGCCGAAGTAGGAGCTGCCCTCGAGGACGGTGACGGGTGCGGCGGGGTCGATGCGCTTCAGCTCGTAGGCGGCGGAGAGGCCCGCCGGACCTCCGCCGATGATCACGGTGTGGCCTCTGGTGTCCTGCGTCATGGAATCCACCTCAGGCCGTCGCGCGCGCCGTCGGGGACGGCAGGCTCAGGGCGTCGCGGAAATACGCGATGGTGTTCTCGAGACCGGTGGCGAGCCGCACGCGCGGGCGCCATCCCGTGGTCTCGTTGACCAGAGAGATGTCCGGACGCCGGCGCCGGGGATCGTCGACCGCCTTGTCGCGGAAGACGATGTTCTCCTCGATGCCCACGAGCCGCTGGATCTGCCGCGCGAGGTCGAGGACCGTGACCTCCTCCGGGTTGCCGATGTTGAACGGCCCCGTGACGCCCGGGGCCGTGTCGCTGACGGCGAGCATGGCCGCGATCAGGTCCGAGACGTAGCAGAACGACCGCGTCTGCGAGCCGTCGCCGAAAATGGTGATCGGCTCGCCTTTCAGGGCCTGGACGATGAAGTTCGACACGACGCGCCCGTCGTTCACCTGCATCCGCGGCCCGTAGGTGTTGAAGATGCGGACCACCTTGACCTCGGTGCCGTACATCCTGCGGAAGTCGAAGCAGAGGCTCTCGCCGAAGCGCTTGCCCTCGTCGTAGCAGGCGCGCGGGCCCGTGGTGCTGACGTTGCCGAAATAGCCCTCCTGCTGGGGATGCACCTCCGGGTCACCGTATATCTCGGAGGTCGAGGCCTGGAGGAACCGGGCGCCCTTGCGGTTCGCGAGGTCGAGGGCGTTCAGCGTGCCGAACGCCGCCGTCCTGGCGGTGCGGAGCGGATCGGCCTGGTAGTAGACGGGCGAGGCCGGGCAGGCCAGGTTGAACACCATGTCGGCGTCCAGATCGGGCAAGGGCTCGATCACGTCATGTTGGATGAAGTCGAAGCCCGTCCGTCCGGAGAGATGCTCGATGTTGGCGAGCCGTCCGCTCGACAGGTTGTCGATGCAGGTGACGTCCACGCCGCGCCCGAGCAAGGCATCGGTCAGGGCAGACCCAAGAAACCCGGCTCCGCCGGTTACAATCGCGTGCGCCAATTATGCACCAAAACAATGGGAGAATCACAAAAAAGCTATTGGGATAATCCCTAAATTATTTGGCGAGTCAATATTCGCCAAGCACCCCATCTTGGCGCCGGGGAACCTTGCCGGACGGCAAGCCGGGACGGGTCGACCTTCGGGCTGGCAGGGCTAGGACGCCGACCGGCGTTCGCCGGCCCCGGCGGGTGCCGGAAGACAGCGTCCGGCGAGCCTCGCGCGCAGCGCGTCGTCGGCCCTGAGGCGCACAAGCCCTGCATGCCGCCCGCGTTCGAACGCATCGTAGATCCGCCAGTCCGTCCACCCGAAGTGGCGCCGCAGGAGACCGGCCAAGAGCATCCGCCGCCGCTGGCGGTTCTCGCGCGCCGCGGCATCGAGACAGGCCTCCGCAGGCAGATCGGTCTGCAGGAGCGTGACGAGGGCGGAGCCCGTGCCGAGCCCGGCCGCCAGTTCCAGCATCCGGGGGAGCGTCTGTCGCCCGGTGTCGATACGGTGCTCGAGGCGCATCTCGGGGATAAAGAAAAGCGCGCCGCCACGGGCCCGCAGCCTGAGACAGATCTCGACGTCGCCGCCGGATGTGGCGCCGCGCCCGATCCGGTCCTCGAGGAGCGGATCGTCCAGCCAGCCGCTGTCCACGAGCGCCTGCCGGTCGAGGACGAGGCCCGTGCCCACGAGCGAGTCCACCGCGCCCTCGCTGTCGTCGCGCCCGTGCGGTTGCTCCGCGAAGATCCACCCGTGACGGCGCAGGACAGGCGGAATGTCCGGGCGCCAGGTCGGCTCGACCCGCCCGCCGAGGGCCGCGGCCCCGGGATGGCGTTCGAGGGCGCTCAGGGCCTGCGCGATCCAGTCCGGCGCGATGTGGCAGTCGTCGTCCACGAAAGCGACGGAGGGCGCCCGCGCCTCGGCCACGCCGCGCTGGCGGGCGGCGGTGAGGCCGGGACGCTCCTCGCGGACGCATCTGAGGCCGGGCAGGACGCCCGAGGCCAGGTGCCGCTCGACGACGGCCTGCGTCCAGTCGGTCGACGCGTTGTCGATCACGAGGACCGACCAGACGCCGTCCGGCGCTGTCTGCCGCGCGAGGGTGGCGAGGCAGGCATCGAGCGCTTGCGCCCGGTTGAAGGTACAGATGACGATCTCGACGGCGGGCATCCCCGGTGGCCCTCGTTGCATCGGCGGCGCGCGGGTCGATCCGGCTGCTCCCGGATGCCGGATCCTAGCGACCGTCGAACGCGTGTCACGCCTGTCGTCGCAGGCCCGTCCCCACAGGCCGCGGCGGGGCGGTCCGCCGCCGGCGGCACCGTCAGTTGGAGGCGAAGGTCGTGCTGATGATCTCGCCGTGGAGCTGGGTGTTCATGTCCTCGACGAGGTTCTCGAGACCCGGCGACAGGAGCGCGAGGACCGCGAGGGCGAGCCCCACGATCCCGGCGGTCAGGAGGACCCAGTCGACCGTGACGGCGCCGCTTTCGGATGTCGCGAAGGTTCTGATGGAATTCATGTATCTCCCTCCAGGCTTCCATCTTCACGCCGCGTCGCGTCGCGCCTCGCGGCGCCCCTCCCGAACCCGACTCTCGCCACGAAGTGCGGCGGGAATTGGGCGGTGATGAAGACCGAAGATGTCATTGCGTCCAAAGGCGACGCGTTCGGCCTGCGCCGCGCCGCTTCGTCAACCGTCCTGCATCGCCGCGAGACCGTCTCCGCCGGGACCATCCCCCGCAGGCGTGGCTTCCACCTCGATTCCCGCCGCGCCGAGCAGCCGCTCCAGCTCGGCGAAGGCCGCGTCGGTCGGGGCGTGGTCCGTCTTGCCTTGGGTCAGCGCGCGGGCGATGGGCTCGGCCAGGCGGATCGCGCGGTCGACCTCGGCGTCGGAACCGGCCTTGTAGGCGCCGAGGCGGATCAGGTCCTCCATGTCCCGGTGCCGCGCCATGCTGAGGCGCGCGGCCCTGAGGAGCGCGTTCTCCCGCGGCGAATGGCAGCCGGGCAGCATCCGCGACACGCTGCGCTGGAGGTCGATGGCCGGATAGCGGCCGCGCTCGGCGATGGCGCGGTCGAGGACCACGTGGCCGTCCAGGATGCCGCGCACCCCGTCGGCGACGGGATCGTTCATGTCGTCGCCCTCGACGAGGACCGTGTAGATGGCGGTGATGTCGCCCTGCAGCCCCGTTCCCGGCCCCGCGCGTTCGAGGAGTTGCGGAAGTTCCGCGAACGTCGTGGGCGGGAAGCCGCGCTGCGCGGGCGGCTCGCCGGCGGCGAGGCCGATCTCCCGCTGCGCCAGCGCGAAGCGGGTGACGCTGTCGAGGAGGAGGAGGACATGCAGCCCCTGGTCGCGGAAGTGCTCGGCGATCGCGGTCGCGGTCCAGGCCGCCTGGCGGCGCATCAGCGGCGGCTCGTCCCCGGTCGAGACGACCATGACGGAGCGCGCCATTCCCTCGGGCCCGAGATCCTCGGCGATGAAGTCCTGCACCTCCCGTCCGCGCTCGCCCACGAGGCCGATCACCACCACATCGGCCTCGGCCCGCCGCGCGAGCATGGCGAGGAGCGTGGACTTGCCCACGCCAGACCCCGCGAAGACGCCCGTTCGCTGGCCCCGGCAGAGCGGCGTGAAGATGTCGAAGGCCTTCACGCCCGTCTCGATGCGGCGGCCGACGCGGCGGCGCGCGAAGGCGGCGGGCGGACGACCCTTGACGGGGCGCTCGGTCGGGCCGTCGGGGAGCCTCCCCCGGGCGTCGAGCGGCCGCGCGAGCCCGTCGACGACCCGCCCGAGCCAGGTGATGTCGGGGCGCAGGACGTCGTCGCCCTCGACCGCCTCGACCACGTCGCCTCCGGCCACGCCGCGCCAGTCGCCGAAGGGCAGGATGCGCGCGCCCCGCGCATCGAGGCCGACCACCTCGGCCAGGACCTCGCCGTGACGCCCGTGCACGCGGCACCTCTGCCCGATGCCGAGCGTGCGGCCGAGCCCGGCCACCGTCAGCGTCAGGCCGGACACCGCCGAGACCTCGCCGGCGATCCGCGTGCCCTCCGCCTCGCGTGCGGCCCGAGCCAGATCCGAGAACACCGTTTTCATGAACAAGTCGCTTCTCATTGCTTTTTATTCATGCTATCTGTTCTTGCAAACAAAGGAAAGACCGTGAATATCCCCGGCATATCGTTCTTCGATCTTGCGTCGCAGCGGCTCGACTGGCTCAGCGAAAGCCAGCGCGTGGTGGCCGAGAACGTGGCCAATGCCGACACGCCGGGTTTCCGGGCGCGGACGACCGCGGAGTTCGGCGAGATGCTCTCGGGCGAACGGGTCGCCGGCCTCGCCGTAACCGATCCGGGCCACATCCGCGGCACCGACGCCGCGGGCCCCGTCCGCGTCATCGAGGACCCCGAAGCCTGGGCCACCAGCCTCGACGGCAACAGCGTCGTGCTCGAGCAGCAGGCGATCCGGGCGAGCGAGCTCAGCGGCGGCTACCAGCTCGCCGCCACGCTCTACCGCAAGGGCCACGAATTCCTGCGACTTGCCGTCTCCGCCAACCCCTGAGCCACCCCCCTGAGGACACCCGCGCATGGACCCGCTCAGATCGATCTCCTCCATCGCGGCGAGCGGAATGCTCGCCCAGAGCCATCGCCTGAAGGTGACGGCCGAGAACGTGGCGAACGCGAACTCCACCGGCAACACGCCCGGCGAGGAGCCCTACCGCCGCAAGACCGTGACCTTCGCCGAGATGGTCGACCGGGTCACGGGCGCCTCGCTCGTGCAGGTTTCGGAAATCGGCCGCGACCAGTCGGAGTTCCCGCTGCGCTACGACCCGGCCCATCCGGCGGCGGACGAGAACGGATACGTGCAGACGCCCAACGTCAGTTCCATCGTCGAGATGAACAACATGCGCGAGGCGGCCCGCAGCTACGAGGCCAACATGAACATGTTCGAGGCCGCCCGGAACATGCGCCGCCAGATGCTCGACCTCCTGAGGTGAGGCGCAGGCGATGACCGACATCAATTCCGTGGTCTCGACCGCAGCGATCCAGGGCGCCTACCGGACCGGCCAGTCGCTTCCGGCCGCGGGCGCCGATGCCGCGTCGGGCGGCGAGACCTTCGCCGACATGCTGCGCGGCGTGGCCTCCGAAGCGGTCGATACCGCGCGCACGGCCGAGGCGACGGCGGCGGCGGGCCTCCGGGGCGAGATCGACACGCAGAGCGTCGTCGAGGCGACGCTCGAACTCGAGACGACGCTGAGGGTGGCGGTGTCGATGCGGGACAAGTTCGTGCAGGCCTACCAGGAAATCCTGCGCATGCCGATCTGACCGGCCGCTGGAAACGGAGCGTGACGTGACCGAAGCCGACGCCTACGCGATCTTCTCCGACACGATCTGGGCCATTCTGATCGCGTCCGGCCCCGTCCTGGCCATCGCCACGGCGGTCGGCCTCGTCATCGCCTTCTTCCAGGCGCTCACGCAGGTCCAGGAGATGACCCTGACCTTCGTTCCGAAGATCGCGGCGATCTTCGTCGGCCTCGTCGCCTCGGCGCCCTTCATGTACGGCACCCTCGCGCGGCTGTCGGAGGTAGTCTTCGACCTCATCGGCTCGGGCGGCCTGTGAGGCGCGCGGCGCTGAGCCTCGCGCTGGCGGTGGCCGCCTCGCCCCTCGCGGCGAACGGCTGGTCCGGGTTCTATGCGGCGTCGTCGCCGCCGCCCTCCGCCACGCGCAGCGCGCCGGCCGAGGCGCCGGGCGAGGCCGCGCTCTGCCTCCGCGCCATCCTCGCCGCGCAGGAGCGCTACGGCATTCCGGGCAACCTCCTCCTCGGGATCGGCCTGCAGGAGGCCGGGACGCGGCGGGGCGGCAGCCTCACGGTCTGGCCCTGGGCCGTCAACGCCGGGGGCGAGGGGCGGCTCTTCGACAGCCGCGAGACGGCGATGGGCTGGGTGCGGGACAGGCTCGAGGCGGGCGTGAGCTCGATCGACCTGGGCTGCATGCAGGTCAACCTGCGCTGGCACCCGGAGGCGTTCGAGACGCTCCGCGACGGCTTCGACCCCGAGATCAACGCCGACTATGCCGCGCGCTTCCTGCGCGACCTCTACCTCAGGACCGGGGACTGGGAGACGGCGGCGGGCTCCTACCACTCGTTCACCCCCGAGTTGCAGGGGGTCTACCTCGCGTCGCTTCGCCGGAACGTCGCGGTCGCGAACGCGCGTTTCGAGGAGTTCGCGGCGCTCGCCTCCCGCGCGCCCCGGACGGCGCGGCCCGCACGCGCGCCCGCGCCGCCCCTGCCCCCGCTCGAGGGCGGGTTCTGGGCGGCGTCGCTGTCGGACG